>DKGN01000198.1 GCA_002453275.1 Caryophanales bacterium UBA6769 | reverse complement strand
ATCGATACTGTATTGAAATATGCGAATGATAAAAAAGAAAGTGACCAATCCGTAAAAGTGATCGGTCTTGAAGGATTTAATCTTGATTATCCTGAAACGTTCATTACATTTAACAAAGAACAGATCGATGAACTAGTAAGTATTGACTCATTCCCGGATGTGTCCCCAGATGATATTGCTGGTATTTCATATACTGGAGGAACAACTGGAATGCCGAAAGGGGTTATGCATTCGCAGAAAGGAAGAGCCGCAGCGCTTATCGCTAGTTTCATAGAATTTCCGATGGATGATCGTGACCGTGTATTACTTACGACTCCTCTACAACATTCAGCGGGAAGTCTAATGACTCGAGCTTTCGCTGGTGGAGCACATGTGTTTATTGATGCATTTAGACCGGACACCTTTTTAAAGACTGTTAAAGAACATCAAATTACGGTTACGTTCACAGTACCTACGATGATTTATCGGATTATTGATGCAGCGAAAAATATGGATTATGACGTTAGTTCGATGAAAAGCATTCATTATGGTTCAGCACCGATTTCTTCAGAACGTCTTAAAGAAGCAATAGATATGTTCGGACCAGTTTTCGTACAACAGTATGGTGCAACAGAAGCGAACGTTCTCATTACAAGAATGCATAAGTTTGATCATGTTCGTGCGTTAGAATCTGATGGTAAATTTATCCAAAGCTGTGGAAAGCCGTGCTTAATGACGGAAATTCGTTTAGTCGATGACAATGGTCAGGATGTTAAACCACATGAAAAAGGAGAAATTATTTTACGTGCACCATATTTAATGGCAGGGTATTACAAACGTCCTGACTTAACGGAAGAAGCAATAATCGATGGATGGTTCCATACGGGAGACATCGGTCAGTTCGATGCTGAAGGGTTTTTGTATATCGTGGACCGCAAGAAAGACATGATCATTTCTGGCGGAATGAACGTATATTCAGTTGAGGTTGAAAAAGTGGTCAACCAGCATCCAGCTGTTGCGGTAAGTGCATGTATTGGTATCCCCGATACCGACTGGGGCGAACTCGTATCAGTCTTTGTTATTTTACAAGAAGGATCTGAAGCGACTGAAAAGGAAATCATCGAATTCTGTAAAGAACGTACATCACAATATATGGTACCTAAAAAAGTTTTCTTTAGAGAGGAACTTCCACTAACTCAAATCGGAAAAATTGATAAAAAAGTGTTGAAAGAAAAGTTTTGGAGTGACAAAGAGCGAAACGTCAATTAAAATCGATGACGGCTGGAAAACGAAAGAGTCTGTATAACGATAGTTATATTGACTTTCTCGTCACATTATTTATTCGCTAATTTCAATCAGTAAAAAGAAATAGAAGATTGGATGTGGGGAAACAAATGACTGCAAAAGAACATATCAAAACGTATAATCTTTTTATTAACGGTAAGTGGGTCCCGTCATCAAGTGGAGAAACATTCGATGTCATTAACCCTGCAAACGGTACAGTCGTTGCAAAAGTAGCTAAAGGAACGAAAGAAGACGTGAACCAGGCGGTCAATGTTGCACATGATGCTTTTGAAAATGATGAATGGCGTGAGATGTCACCAAACGAACGTGCTAAAATTTTAACAGAAATTGCCCAAAATATTGCAAAGAACGGTCAGGAGCTCGTCCTACTAGAAGCATTAACGTCTGGGGGAACGGTTCGTCGGGTTGGCGGAAGCGACATCGTCATGATCGTTGACCTTTTTCAGCAGATGGCAAAATTTGTGAAAGAGTATCCTTTTTCCGAAACATTGCCTATGCCTATAGTCTCAGGACCTGCTCATAACTTCGTATGGCGTGAGCCGCTCGGTGTTTGTGCGGCGATTACAGCTTGGAATATGCCACTTTTACTTGCAACGTGGAAAATAGCACCTGCTTTAGCGACGGGCAATACGATCGTCATTAAACCTGCGAGTAACACCCCTGTATCAACGTTAAAACTTGCTGAAATTATTTCTGAAGTTGTACCCCCTGGAGTTATTAATGTCGTTCCAGGCTCTGGATCTGATGTTGGCGAAACACTTGTCACACATCCAAAAGTTGAGAAAGTTGGCTTTACAGGTTCAACAGAAGTCGGGCGTCGCATTATGACGATGGCAGCAGGCACAATCAAAAACGTTACTCTTGAACTTGGCGGAAAGTCACCAAACATTTTACTTGAAGATGCTGATTTAGACATCGCGATTCCTGGTAGTCTGTTAGGTGTGTTTCTTCATTCTGGACAGCTATGTGAATCAGGAACGAGACTATTCGTACCTAGCTCGATTTATGATGAAGTGATTGAGAGACTCGTAGCATTGACAAAAACATTAAAGCTCGGTAATCAGCTTGACTTAGCCACATCAATTGGTCCAGTCATTTCTCAACAACAAAAAGATACGATCTTATCTTACATTGAAACAGGTAAAGCAGAAGGCGCACGCCTCGTCTGTGGCGGAAAAGAAGCAGAAGTTGAAGGCTGTGAAAATGGTTTTTTCATTGAACCAACGATTTTCGCTGATGTGACAAATGACATGAAAATCGCGCAGGAGGAAATTTTTGGTCCTGTACTTTCCGTTATCCGTTACAACACAGTCGAAGAAGCTGTCGAAATGGCAAACGATACAATTTATGGTCTTGCGAGCGGGGTTTGGACACGTGATGTAAATAAAGCCTATGATATTGCACGAAAAATTAAAGCTGGTGTCGTTTGGATTAATGATTGGCACATGCTACGTAACGACGCACCATTCGGTGGATACAAACAGAGTGGAATCGGACGTGAGATGGGCAAGTATTCACTTGATGCGTACACACAGTTAAAACACGTTCATACATCAATGGTCCCTGAAGTTGAAGAGCGCCGCTCGCTCGGAGTTTTGTTTCCAGGAAAATAAATAAAAAATAGGATGTCGGGGTGAGAGAAATGAGTACAGCATATTCCAATTTTTCGTTACCGACCGCGATCCACAGCGGTTCACAAACACGAGCGATGATTCCGGAACTTTTTCGCGTGCTAGGCGCGAAACGTATTGTCTTATTTAGTGACGAAGGCCTAGAAGAAGCGGGTATCGTTCAAAAAGTAGCGGAAATATTTGAGCAAACATTACACGGCACAGGTCCAGAGCTTGTCGGTATTTTTACAGAGATCGATCAAGATGCTGGAAGTGAATCGGTTAACAAAGCAACTCGCTACGTAAGAGAAATGGCAGCCGATGGCTTGCTTGCGGTCGGTGGCGGAAGTGTGATTGATGCGGTAAAAGGTATTAAATTTGCACTCCATTATGGAGCTACAGATATTAGAAATAAGATGCCAGGTGGGAACAATTTCTTTCAATGGCCAGAAGCAAACAAAATTCCAATTCCTCACATCACTGTGCCAACGACTGCAGGAACAGGATCCGAGGTATCTCCGATTGCTGTAATTTATAATGAGAAAACGAAAATAAAAACAAATATTATTCATCCGTTTGTTGCTTCAGATATTGCCGTTTTAGATCCAGATTTAACGGTGGGACTTCCCCCGTTTATTACAGCATTTACAGGTTTTGACGCGTTGACACATGCGATTGAAGCACTCGTTTCACCGAAGGCAACGGCTTTTACAGATGCATATGCCTTACAAACAATTCGCATGATTGTGAGTGCCTTACCAGAGGTAATGAAAGACGGCAGCAACCTTAAAGCCCGAATGGACATGCTCCAAGCAAGCACAATGGGCATTATTGCATTTAGTGTTTCTCTTAGCGCTATTCCTGTTCATAACTTAGCTCATGCATATGGCGCAATGTTCCGAATTCCACACGGCTTAGCAAACGCTGTGTTTTTACCGATTGTGATGGAAGAACTGCCTCAAATGTATTTGCCTAAAATTAAACAGTTAGCTGAAGCACTTGGTCTAGATGTTCACGAAAAGACACGTGAACAACTGTTAGCGAATGTTATCGAAAAAATCACAAACCTCCAAAAAGAAGTAGGATTACCAAGTGATTTTGCAGATTACGACATTCCAAAAGACTCATTGAAAAGCATGATTCAAGCGGTTAAAGCGGATCCATCGGGTAAGGCATTTCCTCTTTCGCCTGAATTAGTGACGAAAATTGGAAAGCGTGTATCTGACATATCAGTTTAATCTCAGTATGAATGAATAACTGCCTGTTTTTCAAAGGGGCAGTTTTTTCATTTGAGATATTCGGAAAATTGGGCTATGAGTTGGTCAGTTATTTTTGGTTGTTTAATTGAGATTCAATTAGTTGTAGAAGATATAATCCCAACTTTTATTCGTTGATGTATTTACCTCTAGTAATAAGAAGAATAATAAGGTTGATAGTAAGTTTTGCCTCCACTTTGATTACAGTCTACCGGTGGCCCAATGATAACCCTACTCCTTATCGGAGCTAATGCTTGTTGAACTTGCCTGTGATCGAGGCAATACGCATGAGCAAATACTTGAGGGGGTGTCAAGCGAAGGACATCAGAACCCCAAACAGTATCAAGCTTACGTGTATCATAAATCGTAAGAACGTGTGTATTATCCTTACTTGCGGAAAAGTAATGCCACCATCCTTGTGGAATAGTCACCGCCTGCTGGGGTTGGATTCGGATATTTTTTAATTCATTAGTTGATGGATTGATCAATGAAACGATTGTTTCACCTGTAATACAGTAAATTAACTCTGATGCATTGATGTGATAATGTGGCTCAACTACATTGCCAGCACTTAAAAATACATCAAGCAAAAACACGTTACCGATTGTCTTCAATTGCTCACTACTAAGTACGTTTATATAATTGTCCTGATTTTTCGTAAAGAACCGGCTTTTTTTAAGATCATAGGAATAACGCAAATTAGGGTCACTGTAATCGATATCCTGCTTACCCATGACTATATTACCCCTCTCCATCATAATCCTCACATTAACAAATTATGCGACTGTCATAGAACAGGTGAATGAAAACGAAATGGTTTATTTGTAGAATAAAAGATTCTGAATATCCTTTCGTTTAAACATGTTATGATTGATTCAACTACATAAAGGTGAGGGATAATTGGGATGAATAGAGACATTCAGAATGTAGCCGTTATCGGCGCAGGAAGTATGGGACATGGCATTGCACAATCTGCACTGTTAGCTGGATTAACTGTCTATTTATATGATATTGAAGAAGAATTTTTACATACAGGTGTTGAAAAGATTTTTTCTGGATTAGACAAAATGGTAGCGAAAGACCAAATTATGGAAACGGATGCATCAGTGTTTAAAAATAATTTAATGCCAACGGTAAACCTAGAAAAAGCACTATCACAAGCGGACTTCGTGTTCGAAGCTGTGCCGGAAGTGTTAGAGCAGAAGCAGGACGTCTTCAAACAGTTAGACACACTCGCACCACGCGACACGATTCTTGCAACGAACACGTCAAATATGTCGATTTCACTTATCGCAGATGCAACGAAACATAAAGAAAGAGTGGTCGGTATTCACTTTTTTATTCCAGTCGTTCTTATGAAGCTTGTTGAAGTTATCCGTGGAGACGATACGAGTGAGGAAGTTATGAAAGTTGCCTATGACTTATGTTTAAAAATGAATAAAATCCCTGTACGTGTCGAAAAGGATCGACCCGGTTTTATTGTCAATCGTGTGAATGGACCGATACGCGTCTTTTTATCGGCGGTTGTTGAATTGGGATTAGCGGAACCTGAGGAAATCGATGCATTAATGCGTTACAATGGGTTGCCGATTGGGCATTTTGAGCTGTCAGATTATATTGGGCTCGATGTCGTTTATTTTTCTGCTGAATACCGCAAGCAGGCGTTGCATTCTGAATACGGTCCAAATCAAATCCTGCTTGATAAAGTTAATGCGAAAGAATTAGGGAGAAAAACAGGCAAAGGCTTTTATGATTGGTCAAATGGAAAACCAATGATTGATTTAGAAAAGCGAACAGATAAGATAAATATTGAAGACATTGAATTCGTAAAATTTAATGAGGCAGCGAGGCTTGTAGAAGAAGGAGTTGCCAAACCGAAAGATATTGACAAGGCGATGATGTTGGGGACAGGCTACAAGGAAGGCCCGATTACATATGTGAAGCGATTTAAACTTGAAGATGTCATGAATCGTCTTGAACAACTGTCATATCAATTGAACCGGGAAATTATCAAACCAGCGCAAATACTAAAGGACAATCCTGACTTTGTACTCGATATCTAACACAAAAAAGTTATGCTTACAATTGGTGTAAGTATAACTTTTTTTAACGTTTCATATTGACAGAATACATTATCTAGTAGTAATATTTATATTGAACGGTCATTATATATATTGAACATTCATTTTAAATTGTAATAAGGAGATAAAAAGTTGCCGAAATTAGCAATGGAAAAAATCCGTAAAGACCAAGTCATTCAAGCAGCTAAAACATGCATCGTTGAGAAAGGCATATCAAAGATGTCAATGAAAGATATTGCAGAAGAAGCAGAAGTGAGTACAGGGATTATTTATCACTATTTTAAAAATAAAGAAGATGTACTTTTACAAGTTCTAAAGGAATCGTTTCGAAAATCTCATGAGCAAGTGATGGAGACAGTGGAACCCCTAAAGACACCTTCCGAGAAATTAACGAGACATTTAGAAAATATTAATCGAGTTCCAAAAGAAAACACTGATTTTTACCCTATACTACTCAACTATCTAGGTGAAGCAACACATCATCCGGAAATTCGTAAAATCGTTGTAAAGTTTTTTAAAAACTTAAAAACGTATACAGAAGAATATTTGTTTACGAACTCTGAAACTGATAAACGATTAAAAAACATTCCTGTTTTAATGTATGCCATGGGGTTAGGTCTTGGAATTATGTGGACAATGGATGATGAACTTTATGATATTGACGAAATGGAACATAGTTTAAAAGAATTAATCGGGAATTATATCAACTTAGAATAAGGAGGTTAAGTGGGATGAAAATTCGTGTAGAAAAAAAAGGGAAAATCTGTACGATTATTATCAATCGTCCAGAGGCTAGAAATGCTGTTGATCGCGAGACCGCTCAGAAACTTGCTGAAGCCTTTCGGGAATTTGAAAAGGATGAAAACTTGCATGTAGCAGTTTTGTACGGAGAGGGAGGAAACTTTTGTGCTGGCGCAGATTTGAAAGCGCTCTCTAAAAATAATGGAAACGAGCTAAATATGGACATGTCAAAAGATGGTCCAATGGGACCATCCCGGATGCATTTAACTAAGCCGGTTATTGCGGCAGTGTCAGGTTACGCCGTAGCAGGAGGATTAGAACTAGCAATTTGGTGCGATCTTCGTGTAATGGAGAATGATGCAATGTTCGGGGTTTTCTGTCGACGTTTCGGTGTTCCTCTTATCGATGGTGGAACGCAACGTCTTCCTCGTTTAATTGGCATGAGTCGCGCACTCGATTTAATTTTGACGGGTCGTCCAGTTGATGCAGAGGAAGCATTAGCCATTGGTCTTGCGAATCGCATCGTTGAAACAGGAACAGCGAGGGAAGAAGCAGAGAAACTTGCTTCAGAGATTGCTGAATTTCCTCAATTTTGTATGAGAAGTGACCGTGAAGCAGTGTATAAGGGCTTTGAGCAAGACTTCGAGAAAGGTATGCAACTTGAATTTTTGTTAGGTATGAACGTTGTGAATAGTGGTGAAACCCACGAAGGAGCGACTCGTTTTTCAAAAGGTCAAGGGAGACATGGAGAATTTTTTGAAAATAAGGAGGAGAATTGAAAATGAATGCTATTGAATTAATTAAACGGGGAGCAATGTATTATCCGAACCATACAGGCGTTATTTATGAAGGAGAAAAGTTAACATTCAATCAAGTTTATCGTAATAGTAATCGTCTAGCTAACGCGTTGTTAAAATTAGACCTAAAAAAAGGCGATCGTGTAGCATTTTTGCTTGCAAATTCTTTGCAAAGTGTGGAAATTGATTTTGCCCTTTTACTTACAGGACTTGTTAGAGTTCCATTAAACACAAGACTGTCAGAAAATGAACATCGGCATATGATTCGAGAAACTGAGGCAAAAGCGCTTTTATTTACGGGGGAATTTAGTCAACGAGCTTCTCAGTTAAAGGAAACCTGTGATGATCTACATTATTTTTGCCAAATGAATGGAACCCAAGAGCAATCATGGATGCTAAGCATGACAGAGCTTGTCCAAGGTGTAACTGACGATGAGCCGAACATCAAAGTGGATGACAGTGATTTGGCAACGATCCAGTATACATCTGGAACAACAGGAACCTTGAAGGCAGCAGTTCATACTCACGGAGTGTGGGCGTCTATTTGTAACAACATTTTAACTTCGTTAGATATTCAAGAAGGGGATGTCATGCTTCATGCCGCTCCGTTGACACATGCTTCAGGTACATTAGTTCTTCCCCATTGGGTGAGAGGGGCAGCGAATTCTATCTTGTCTGGCTTTGAACCAAAACAGTATCTTGAAGTGATTCATAATGAAAAACCTACAACATTAAATCTAGTCCCAACAATGATTGTCATGCTTTTATCTCAACCGGATGTTGAAAAATATTCATTTGAGTCGGTAAGGAGCATTATTTATGGTGCGTCACAAATGCCGCGGGAGGCTTTGAAAAGAGGATTGAAGTTATGGGGTCCAAAATTTGTGCAATACTACGGTCAAACGGAAGCACCACTTATTTTATCAATTCTAAATAAAGAGGAACATCTTGGTGAAGGACTAGAAGCAGAAAATAGACTATTGTCTTGTGGAAGACCAGTGCCTACGGCTTCAATCAAAATTGTTGATGAAAACGCCCAAGAAGTGTCTCCGGGAGAAATTGGTGAAATCGTTGTCCAATCAACACAAATGATGATTGGCTATTGGAAAGCACCTGAGCTTACAAATGAAACAATCATAGACGGTTGGATACACACAAGGGATATGGGCTATATAGATGAACAAGGTTATTTATTTTTAGTTGACCGAAAGTCCGACATGATTATTTCTGGTGGATTCAATGTTTACCCACGAGAAGTGGAGGAGGTGCTATACGAGCACCCAGCGGTGAAAGAAGCAGCGGTCATCGGAGTACCTGATGAAAAATGGGTTGAAGCGGTAAAGGCTGTTGTCGTTTTGAATGAAAACCAAAAACCTAGTGAAGAAGAGATCATTCAATTTTGTCAAGAGAGATTAGCATCTTATAAAAAACCAACGTCAGTTGAATTTATAGATGAGCTTCCGAAAAGTACAGTAGGAAAGGTCGTTCGTCGAGTATTGCGGGAAAAGTACTGGAAAAGTAAAGAACGTCAAAACTAAAAATTAGTAACGTTGATAATGAGAACGGCTTCAAGAGACAAGGGACTGAATCGAAAGTTTTTCTGTGGTGTTCAATCTTTTTTCTTGCATCCAATTTATCTGATTATATTACGGGATTGGTCATTGAGGTGACAGGTAGTTTCGCGATGTAGTTAAGGGTAAGGAAACATAAGTGGCTTCGAATACAAAATTTCGAAGTTGCTTTTTTTTATAGCTTAATGTTGACAAAATCAATAGGATTAATCATAATGTGAAATAATAAATACAATTGGATTACTAGGGATTAGTGTGGGGTGAAGAGATGTATCTTACGATTGATGGGGTTGAAAAGAGTTTTGTGCATGATGGTCAGGATGTAAAAGTATTAGATAATATAAATTTACAAGTTGAAAAAGGTAGCTTCGTTTCAATCGTCGGTCCGTCTGGTTGTGGAAAATCAACGTTACTTTATTTAATTGCAGGACTTGAGAAGACGGATATCGGAGAAATAAAAGTAGCCGATAAGAAGGTAAACAAGCCAGGTCCTGAGCGAGTTGTCGTCTTTCAAGAGTCGGGCTTATTCCCATGGCTCACCGTGCTTGAAAATGTGACGTACGGACTTCAACTAAAAAAGATGTCAAAAGAAGAAGCAAATGAAAAGGCACGAAAAATTTTAAAAATGGTACACCTGAGTCAATATGTTGATGCATATCCACACCAATTGTCCGGTGGCATGAAACAACGGGTTTCAATCGCAAGAGCTCTTGTCATGGAACCAGATATTCTTTTAATGGATGAACCATTTTCCGCACTTGATGAACAAACGAGAATGGTTTTGCATCAAGAGTTACTTGATATTTGGCGGAAAACAAAAGTAACGATCTTTTTCGTGACTCATAACATTCGTGAAGCAGTGTTGCTTTCTGAAAAAATTGTTGTATTCGCAACAAGACCTGGAAAAATCAAAGCGACTATTCCAGTTCCAACAATGAAAGACGGTATGCCAGACAGTGTAACTCTTAACGTTGAGCAACGTGTTCTTTCGATTTTACAAGAGGAAATTGAAAAAGTATTAAAGGAGGAAATGGGAGATGACTACAGCCTTAAGACGAATCATGTTCATCGTGATCATAGCGGTGATATGGGAAGTCACATCTAGATTATCTAGTCTTCCAGATTTTATGTTTCCTCGCTTAACACAAGTGCTCGAAACATTATGGAACGGACTCATTCATGGACAAATTACAATTGCAATTTTTCAAAGCATTAGCCGTTTATTTATCGGCTTCACGATCGCGATTATTTTTGGGGTGATTCTCGGGTACCTTATTTGGCGTTTTAAGCTCATTGAAGATACACTAGGTTTCCTCGTTACAGCGTTACAGTCGATTCCGAGCATCGTTTGGTTTCCGATTGCGATTATTTGGTTCGGATTGAACGACATGGCCATTTTATTTATCGTGACGATTGGCGCGACGTGGACGATGACAATTAGTGCAACGACAGGCTTCAAAAATGTGCCACAGCTGTATCAGCGTGTAGCAAAAACATTTGGCTCTCAAGGTCTTCACTTTGTCAGAACAGTTATTTTACCAGCGTCCGTTCCGCAATTAATCTCCGGTCTTCGCATTGCCTGGGCATTCTCATGGCGAGCCTTAATGGCAGGGGAGTTGTTAGGGGCTGGTGGTGGCCTTGGACATTTATTAGAAACGGGTAGGTCACTTGGACAAATGGACCTTGTTATTTCGGTCATGATTATTATTGCAGTCATTGGTACGATTATGGATAATATTATCTTTTTAAAATTAGAAAAAAACGTTCAACGTAAATGGGGAGTACAACAAGCATAGAGTAAAAGGAGAGAAAAAAGATGTTTAGAAAAATAATTGGTTCTATCATAACGACAGTATTAGTGATTGGTCTACTCGGAGCGTGTAATTCAAATAATCAGGAAGTTACCGGTGAAAATGCTGTCAACATTGGATATTTTCCAAACTTAACTCATATCGCAACGATTGTTGCGTTAGAAAATAATTATTTCCAAGATCAGTTTGGAGATGATGTGAAGATTAGTACAAAAACTGTTAACAATGGTGGTCTCTTCATGGAAGCAATGGCAACGAACGCTATTGATGTTGGAACGGTTGGACCAGGTCCATTGCTTAATTTTTACGTTAAGAACCCAAAGTATCATATTATTTCTGGGGCAGTAAACGGTGGGGCGGTTCTAGTTGCAAATCAGGAAAGTGACGTAAAGGAACTAACCGATCTAGATGGGAAGCGTGTTGCTATACCAGTCATTGGGAGTACGCAAGATGTGATGCTCCGAAAGGCACTTCAAAGTGTTGGATTAAAACCAGAATCAAATGGTGGAACAGTTGAACTTCATGCTGCAGCTCCAGCTGATACGGTCTCACTTTTTGTGCAAAACTCTGTTGACGCCACAGCGACACAAGAGCCATGGGGCTACGTGATCGAAAATCAAGCGGGCGGAAAGTTATTACTTGACTGGGATGAATTTGCTTGGGGAAAAGAATCAACGAATACAGTTGTTGCTGCATCTGAAACATTTTTAGAAAAAAAAGAACTTGTGACAGCGTATTTGCAGGCTCATCAACAAGCAGTTGATTTTATCAAAGCAAATCCTGAAGAAGCGCAGGAGCTCGTCATGAATCATATTAAAGATTTAACTGGGAAAGAGTTAAATAAAGAAGAAGTGCAAGCAGCATTTGCTAAGTTAGAAGTAACGACAAATGTGAATGAACAAGTGATTCAGGAAATGGCGGACATTAGCCTTGAAGCAGATTATGTGCCGAGTAACGATATTGAAGGAATGATAGATTTAACATTTCTAAAAGCAATCCAAGATAAGTAAACAAAAGAAAGCATCTAACGGACCACCGATGAGCAAGGTTGGTGAAGCGGAGGATGCTTTTTTACTATAGTTAACTTGACAGTCGATGTTAAAATAGAAGGAAGATGATATCAATAATTGAGTAAGGGGTGGGATTATGACAGTAGCAAAAGTAGGGAATATTATAACGTTTAATGATGGCATGCGCGGAAGGGTTGTTGCTGTTCTGCAAAATACGGTAGTCGCTGATTTGACGATTATGCCTGAATTTGATTCTTTAAAGCGTGAGTTTGAACGCGAAGTATTACGTCACGAAGAATATTCGATAGTGGAGTAACCCCTAAGTGACGTACTACAGCATACGTAAATTGATTGAATAAGCTAAAAGCTAAATTTTTTTGATTCATAATGATAGCGCTTACTTTAAGGTGGGGTTGTCTCGAACAAGAGGTTAGACCGTACTTGAATATAAGCAATCTAGAAATTGCCAAAGGAAAATCCCGCCAACTTCGGGCGGGATAATTGACTAACAAACGTACGCTGCACCGACGATAATGAGTAATATAAACAGCACAACGATTAACGTGAATCCTGATCCGTAATTACCAACTGCACCCATTGTGAAGCCTCCTTTTTTAAAAAAGGTATTTCGATAGTCGGGTACCTCTGTGGGAAGAGGCTGCTTACTTCACGTAAGCGGCCCCAACGATGATGAGCAAAATAAACAGCACGACAATTAATACGAAGCTGTTGCCGCCCCATCCTCTTCCGCCAACAGATCCACATGCATCTCCAGCTCCATAATTAGGGTATCCACAGCCACCATAGCCACCATAACCAAAGCCCATCAAAATCTCTCCTTTCGGGCTAAAATGAGTCTCAAGTGAGGTCTATCAAAAAGGGATTACCAAACGTAAGCTGCACCTACAATGATTAATAAAATGAACAATACGACGATTAACGCAAAGCCTGCGCCTGATCCGTATCCTCCAGCAACTCCACTCATAATTCCACCTCCCTTTTTGGCTTTCAATAACACGATATGTAAGTCATTCGTGCTGTGTAAAGGCAGTTGTCCCGACTTTTAAAAAATAACCCGGATTTACCTCTGAAAACATTGATGAAAGTTGTGATTAACCTCATTCGAATATAATATGGAAGTAAGAAAAAGGAGGAACTGACGAATGGATATACTTGTACTTGGTGGAACGCAATTTTTTGGGAAAATGCTTGTGCAAGAGCTTTTAGATAAAGGTTACTCCGTTACACTCGCGACGAGAGGAAGGACAGCGGACCCTTTTGGAGAGCGTGTGAATCGAATCGTAGTTGATCGTTTTAATGAGGACTCCCTTCGGGAAGGGTGTGGAAATAAGACATGGGATGTCATTTATGATCAAATTTGCTATGCTTCCGATCATGCGAAAATTGCAAGTGAAGTTTTTGCTGACAAGGTAGAGAAGTATATTTTTACGTCTTCAATGGCTGTTTATGATGCATTTCAGGAGGAACCGTTTTTCGAGATGGATTTTGATCCTTATCATTACCCATTCAAAGAAGGAGGACAGGGAGATTTTTCTTATGGAGAAGGAAAGCGAGTAGCGGAAGCTTACTTTTTTCAAAAAACGCCGTTTCCGGTCACCGCCGTCCGGTTTCCAATTGTGATGGGTGAAGAAGATTATACAGAACGGCTATTGTTTCATATTGAAAAAATAAAACAAAGTAAACCCTTTTCTATACGAAATAAAGCTTCAACGATGTCCTACATCTCTGCTGAAGAAGCAGCAACTTTTCTTGCTTGGCTTGCTGAAGCAAATATTGAAGGTCCGGTTAATGCTTGTGCGAATGGAGAGATATCAATTATTGAATTAATTTCAGTCATTGAAAATACTGTTCACAAAAAAGCCAAGCTCAAACAAGGAGCCCCAACATCACCTTACGGCTATGAAGGCTCAAAAATAATGTCAACTGAAAAAGCACAAACAGCTGGTTTCTTATTTTCCAACTTGCATGCTTGGCTACCAGAATTAGTTAGGAAGCTAGTATAGAAACGTCTAACAAAAAATTGCACCGCCAAATGGTTAACATTCATTTGACGGTGCAGATTTAGTTTGTTTAGTGACCGCTACAGCCGCAGCCTCCGCCGCCACAACCACAGCCTCCAGAACTAGCTTGGAAATCTGCTGGGGTTGGAACCCGGCCTAATTTAATTGTATTGCTGACGTACATATTTACCGTTTGCTCAATTTCTTCAATTGCTTGTTGGGCCTCGATAAATCCTCTTGCAGCTTCATCCTCTAGCAGTGCTTCATACTCTGCCTGGAATGCTTGTGTTTCTTCTTCACTAACTGGTAAGCCTTGTTGCTGTTTTTCCTGTAATCTTATCTGATGTTCATATAAAGATTGATAAAGGACTTTTGAATTTTCGTTATAAGTAAACGTATTTAGCTTGTCGTTAATCTCTTTATATTCAGGTTGCTCTAAAATCGCTTCACATAATTTTTCCGTCATTTCAATAATTGGGTTTTTATCAGTTTCAACTGACATATAAACACTCCTTACGAGGTGAATTTTAAAATTAGAGAACAGTTTATCTGTTCTTTTGTCCATCGTAACATAGATAGGCATGAAGTTGCGAACAAGAAGATTAGATTATTTTTGAAAAATGAGTTGCAAAAACATAAAACCTGTTATATTATAATTTAAAATATAATATACTGTACTATAACAAAGTGGGAGGTAATGAAATGGGAGATTGTCCGAAGTGTTTGGGAAATGGAGAAGTCGAAATGCTCGTCAAAGATGTCACTGACTTTGAATCAAAGGTCGTACCTTGTCCACTATGTAATGGTGTGGGAAGTTTAGATTAATAATAACATTAACAGGAGTCGCGGTGTCGGATGCCACGACTCCTTTCTTTTTTAATTAAATTTAATTTGTTAAACTAAAGATATTACATTGAGATGGGGGAAAATGATGGTTCATGTTTTATTCGTTTGTTTAGGGAATATTTGTCGTTCACCGATGGCTGAGGCTGTTTTGCGAGATCTCGTCAAGCGAGAAGGTCTGCAGGATAAAATACAAGTTGATTCAGCTGGTACTGGCGATTGGCATATTGGCAATTCACCACATGAAGGAACAATTGCAATCTTAAAAGAAAATAAAATAAACTATGATGGAATGAAAGCAAGACAAATCGTTTCCAAAGATAGTGACACTTTCGATTATATTATTGCTATGGATAGTCAAAATTTAACGGACTTAAAGAAAGTGATTAAGGAAAAAGAAGGTGTAACATTTACACGTTTTCTTGACTTAATCGAGCATTCACCAATTCAGGATGTTCCTGATCCATACTTTACTGGTAACTTTGACGAAGTCTACGACATGGTTTTAGAAGGTTGTGAAGTGTTATTAAGTCGAATTAAAACTGAAAAATTAGCTTAGTAAAGGAAGCCTCTGTTACTCGATAGCAGAGGCTTAATAAAATGGATAAGGTGGGTAATAAGAGTATGGATAGGTTGCGTAAGGGAGCAGGCTTAATGCAGCAATGGAAACTAAAGGAAGTAAGAGTCTGCGGTAGCGATAATTTGGATAGCGGGGACGATAGATCCGCTCATCTGTGTGTCGAAACATTTGCTGTTCCCTGCTATTATGGTGACGAATTAAAACTGTGATATTGTGATCATCAACGTTAATAATGATTGCACGAACGACGTTATGATCTTTTAATGTAATAACAACTTCGCAGTCAAGATAACTGTGACATTCATCCTTCGTTATAAGGGGTGGTGAATGGTTTGAATAATTATCTACCTTTTGCATATTTATAGGGCGACCTCCTTTGTTTCCAATTATTATATTCATTTACCTAATATTAGGTGCTTTACATAGGAACATCGTTTAGAACTTAGATGTGGGGGTAAAGTAAAAGAGAAATTTATTAAGAGGAGGAGTATGACAGCGATGAATGACAACCACATGAAGAAGAAACTATTTACCGGTGCCATGATGGGGACAATAGCAGGAATGGCGGTTGTGATGTTCGATAAGCGAGTACGAGAATCGGTCATGGATAGAACAAAGACATATGGGAGCAAAACAAAGCAATGGATTGTCGGAGTAAGGGAAGACCCAAGAACGTTTATGAATCAAATAAGGAGAAACATTGAGCAAGTGACTGACAGTATGAAAGAGGTGTCTGTTCAGTTGCAAGACATGCTAGAGCAAATGGAAGACGTAAGAATGACTTCCACAAAAGTAATTGAGTCTGCAAAAAACGCGGGTCAAGAGATGAAAGAGGTTGGTAACAGTCTCGTTAACATCAATGCAAGTTCAGACAATACACAGCCTGAAAGAGACGGAGAACATTTATCTAAACTGCATTAAGTAACGAGGTGAATTGTAAAGTGTCAAGTGGGGAAATTACTCAATTTGCAAAATCAATGCTTGAGAGGGTAAAGGATGTAAGGGCGACAGAACTAGCCGCACAACTGGCCTATTATTTTTTGCTGTCGCTCTTTCCTTTTTTAATTTTTGTAGTTACTTTATTACCTATGCTTGGATTTACAGGAGAAGAGTTTGTTGAATTACTGAGGCCTTATGTTCCCGATGAAGCGATGCAACTAGTAGATGATAATTTAAACGCTATTTTCGGTTCGAAAAAAGGTGGATTGCTTTCTTTCGGGATTATTGCGACGATTTGGTCTGCTTCTAATGCAATAAATGGAATTATTCGTGGGCTTAACCATGCTTATGAAGTAGAAGAATCGCGTTCCTTCCTCGTCATTCGCTTGTTGGCGATATTACTGACTTTAGGAATGATTATTGTCATTGTTGTAGCGCTTGTATTACCAGTGTTTGGAAAAATGATCGGTCAATTTCTTACGACTTACTTAGGTTTAACAGAAGGATTTCTCATAGCGTGGGAAGTGACTCGTTGGATTTTAAGTTATGCGATCATTTCATTTGTGATTACCTTTATTTATTATATCGCGCCGAACAAACGCCTAGAATTTAAAGAAGTGATCATTGGCGGTGTGTTTGCAACGATTGGTTGGTTGATCTCTTCACTAGGCTTTTCTTATTACGTAACGAATTTCGGTAATTACTCGGCTACGTATGGAAGTTTAGGTGGAGTTATTATTTTAATGATATGGTTTTATGTTTCGGCTTTTATTATTATTCTCGGTGGCATAGTAAACGTTGTTATCCATCGTTACCGAATGAATAAATAAAACACCACTTGGTTACCAAGTGGTGTTCGCTTGTTCGTTATGTTGTTTGCTTTTCTGTTCCTCTTACATGTTTACCAATGGAAGCGATAATATGGGATGGGATAGGGAAGTTGATCCCAGCGGGGTCAGCTTCAACTGCTTGAACGATCGTTTGACGTGCATTTGCAGGAATGTCGTAATCTGCAAAATCATTCGGCAATCCGACCTCTTGTTGTAATTCTTTTATGAATGTAACGACCGCTGCAAGCATATTTTCACGTGATTCATTTCGTACGTCTAAACCAAATGCTTCTGCAAGTTGATCAATTTTCGGTAAGTAATGGGTAGGTATTGCCTCCATTACGAGAGGTAAAAAGACAGCGTTGGCTAGACCATGCGGAATTCGGAACAAGGCTCCATATGCATGAGCTAAGTTGTGGATAGGGATGGCACTCAGTGAAAAGCTAAAGGCGATTATCCCCATTGTACTTGCCTGTAGCATCTCCATTCGAGCATTTAAGTTATCACCATTTTTGACAGCTTCTGGTAGGGCATTTGTAATCATGCGGACCGTTTGCAGTGCATGCGCATCTGTAAAAGGTGTAGCCTTAGGAGAGACTAATGCTTCAATCGCATGTGTTAGAGCGTCAAAACCTGTGAATGCCGTTATAAATGGAGGCAAGCCAACTGTTAAATCCGGATCTAAAACAGCCATAGTTGAGCCAAGAAACGGATGAATGATATTTGATTTCAGCTTAGCCTCTTCATTGTAAATGACCGCAATTGGGGAAACTTCTGATCCCGTTCCCGCTGTTGTTGGGACGGTGATGTGTGGAATTGGAATTTGATTTGCTTCGGGCCATCTGAAGTAGTTGAGTCCACTTGGCATCATGTCTTTAATATCTGTTGCCCCGTAATGAAGTGCAAACTTCACTCCTTTTACAGCATCAATAACACTTCCGCCACCGACCGCAAGCAATCCATCGGCCGCTATTTCTCTTGCATAACGAGTTGCCTCATTTACCGATACACTTCCAGCGTCTTGATCAATATCTGTAAAAATGCCGACAATCTCTGGACCAATTCCATGCGGAGTTTGCTTGAAAATCTCCGCTACTTTATCGACAATACCAGCTGCTTCAAGTCCTTTATCACTAAAAAGTACGATACGCTTAGCTCCTAGTCCACGAAAAAGATCTGGAATCATGGCCCTCGTTTGAGAACCACTATGGATGGCGGTTGATAACAAGAAATTGGAATAGCTTGTACTCATTTTTATTCACCTCGACACTTTCTAAATAATGGCTAATTTATTTTTTCGGTTCGTAAAATAAATTGACAATCATAACGGCTTTCAATTGAAAAACTGTCGTTTATAATTCCCGTTCGTAAATCAATCGTATAGTGAAGGAAGGGGTCGAATTTCATTGGTGCGATAAAATAAACTGTAAGACGGTCTTGCTCGTAAATGACGTCATGCAGTGCTGGGATGATTGTTTCTGACTTTTTAAACAATTGAGGAACAGGACCATCACAGCACCCGCTACCAATGAACATGACGAGTTCACTTTCTGTTGTCGTTTCAATTGAATCAATGAACTGTTTTGCCTTCTCACTTATTTTTACATTATCCATAGTTCACCTTACTCTTCTGGAAATAATACTCCGAATGCACGACGCTCTTTAATTTCATGAACCATCGATGTATGAACGTGCTTTAATTGTGTGTACGCATCAAGTGAATATTTACCCATTTCGCGTCCGATTCCACTCTGTTTGTAGCCGCCGAAAGGTGCATCGTTACGGAGCATGTGCCAATCGTTAATCCAGACGACACCGGCTTTTAATTTGCGAGCTATGTCATATGCTTTATTCACATCTTTTGTCCACACTCCACTAGCTAGTCCATAGATAGAGTCGTTTGCCATTTCGATAGCTTCTTCAACTGTGTCATAGCGAATAACAGAAAGAACAGGTCCAAAAATCTCTTCTTGTGCGATTTTCATATCGTTCGTTACATCTGCAAAGATTGTCGGCTCAATGAAAAATCCGTTTTCGCCACCTTTGACTTCTGCTTCTTTTCCTCCACAGACGAGGCGTGCACCTTCTGCTTTACCTGTTTCAATGTAAGAAAGAATCGTATCCTTTTGTTCTTGAGAAATGACTGGACCAATTGAAGTGCCTAGGTCTAGCTGGTGCCCAATTTTCAAGGTTTTCGTTAACGCAACTAGCTTGTCAATTACTTCATCATAAATGGAATTAGGCACGAATAATCTCGTTCCTGATTCACATAGCTGACCAGCGTGGAGAAATACACCAAATAAGCTTCCGGGAATTGCAATATCTAAATCAGCATCTTCTAAGATAATGCTTGGTGATTTGCCTCCAAGTTCAAGCGTTACATTTTTTATTGTGCCTGAGGCTAACATCATAATGCGACGTCCTACTTCGGTTGAGCCAGTAAAACCAACCTTTTCGACTTTTGGATGTGTGACAAGTGTTTCGCCGACATCTCCGCCAGGACCAGGAACGACATTAATAACCCCAGGAGGTACAACTTCAGAAATAATTTCTGCAAGCTTTAGCGTTGATACAGGAGTATTACTTGCAGGTTTAATAACAATCGTATTGCCAGTTGCAAGTGCTGGAGCAATTTTCCACGTTGCGATTAGGAGGGGCATATTCCAAGGTGTAATGGCCGCACACACACCTAGGGGCTCCCGCCAAACAAAGTTATGGGCTGGTCCAGGAAACAATGGTTCTGGTAGTGTTTCAGAAAATGGATATTCTTTAATAAATTTCGCCATCTGTTGAAACAAATCAACCATTAATAAAATATCATTTCCACCGACACGACGGATTGTTCCCCCAGACGTTAAAGCTTCAAGTAAAACGAGTTCTTGTCCATGCTTTGCAATGTTATTTCCAATTTGAAATAAAATATCGGCACGGTCATTTGGTGACATTTCACGCCATTCAGCTTGTTCAAAAGCATTGCTTGCAGCTTCGACAGCTTTGTTTACGTCTTCTGCATTACCTTTTGCAGCTTTTGCGACGACAGCTCCGTTTGCAGGGTTAATTACATCAAACGTTTCTCCACTAGATGATGGTACCCATTCTCCATTAATAAAAAGATCGTACGTTTGTACACCAACTTTTGTAGACAAATTTATCCCTCCTAGAAATAGAACGAAGTGTAAAGAAACTTAAAAGCCGCAAGCTTGTAATAAAGTTTTTGCGGCTTTTTCTAGTTAGCTAATAATTAATCAACGACCCCAATTTCTTCTTCTTTTGTAGCATAAATGTCATCAACATGTTTATCTTTAGCTCTTTGGAGAACTGATAATCTTGCTCTAAATTGAGTTTCAGCGAATTTCTTCGTATCCTCAGCGTCAGTTTCGAATTCTGCACTCCCTTCTGCCGTAGCTTCCGCACCTTCGCTCACAACTTGATTACCGAGCACTGCGGCTTCCATCATCTTATTCATAATATGGTCATATAATTCTGGATTTTCTGAAATAATTCGTTGCAACAAGTAAGTTCCGTAGCCGATGTGACGCGATTCATCACGCTTCGTATAATTGATACCTTCCATTAATCCTGGCATAAGCCCAAGATCAGATAACGAGCGGTGAAAAGAGTAGTAACCTGTTTCGGCAAGGATACCTTCAACTAGCATGTTATAAATGATCGCAGCCTCTGCGACAGCTTTCGGGGAATGGTCATGCTCGAGACGTCCCATTGCTTCTGGTAGAATCTCGTAAAATATTTTCTTATACGTTCCTGTATGATAATGTGAAAGGTCACCAGTTTCTCCAATCGCATTTAAGAGAAGTCTAAAAAATTCAGTATGCTTTGATTCTTCCCATAGAAAAGTTGTAAGGAACATTTCTTCTTCTAGTCGGCCTTCTTTGGCAATGACATTAATGAGGGGAAGGAGGTCAAGCGTTACTGCTTCTTCACCGGCTTGGAACATGGAGATGAGACGTAAAATTCCCTCTTTTTGTTCTGGTTCCAACTTCGTTTCCCAATCGATTTTGTCTTGGCTAAAGTCAATATCCTCTGGATTCCAAATACCTAGCCTCTTTGCTTTTTGATAAAGACGATAAGGGAGAATGTTCATGTTAATACCTTGTTCGGACGTTGAAATGATTACGCGTTCTTCTGACATGTTAAAATCCTCCTTATATTTATTGAATTTTCTAAGTTTAAACGGTATACTAATAGTTACCATTTAAATATTTAGAATATTCCTTATAATGAAAGGGCTTACACTTATAGTTTAATACAGGCCTATCATCTGTTCTATACCTAAAAATGTAGGGGTATACTGGAGGGTTGAATATGTTGGATGTAAAAGTTGACAAATTTATACAGGATTTATCTAAAATTGAGCCACAAGAAGAAAAAATTATTACTGGCTTGCAAGGCTTTTTCAGGTTTTTTCCGTTTTCAAGATTGTCCTTGTTCACTTATTCCCCGATTAATTTTATTGGTGAAGGGCTGTTATTTCTTGATTCAGCTGGAAATATGTTTTCATTAGATCAAATTCGAGAAGACATACGGGATATTCCACCGATTTATGATGCGATTCGAAATAAGCGGGCAGAGTATATTGCTGTAACAGAAAACTATGAATTTTTTCCCGATGAATATATTGAAAAATTCGAATTATCTTCACTATTAGTCGTACCGTTATGGTTAGGACCAATGGTGCTTGGTTGTGTACTAATCGATCGGTACAAAGGAGTAGAGCCATTAAGTCAATCACTTATTTTTTCTATTGAAGAGTATTTTCGCTTGTCCGTTAATACAATTGCCACGTCATATTTTGATGAAGAAGGAACAAAACTTAGTAAGCGTGAGCTCGAAGTACTTGAACGATTGTCTGATGGATGGAGTACGAAGGAAATGGCTGACATTATGGGTATTAGCGAATTTACAGCTCGAGACTATATTAGTGCGGCAATGAAAAAATTAGGTGCAAGACATCGTGCTCAAGCTATTGCAGAAGCGATGAGAATTGGTCTAATATCATAATATTACGATATGAATAAGATGTGAAAAAAGGACGTTCTTGGGAACGTCCTTTTAATGCACGGATTAAGGTTTTAACATACGGAGTCCATTTAAGATGACGAGTAACGTGCTACCTTCATGACCGATGACCCCGAGCGGAAGATCGATTACTTGCATAAAGTTAGATGCAATTAGAACAAGGATAACAGTGATCGAGAAGATAATATTTTGTTTAATAATTCGATTCATTTTTTTGGAAATTGAGATTGCTTCGGGAATCCTAGTTAAATTATTTTTCGTTAAAACGACATCAGCTGTTTCTAACGCGATGTCTGTGCCACCCCCCATCGCAATACCAATATTTGCGGTAGCTAATGCAGGTGCATCATTAATTCCATCTCCAATCATAGCGACTCGATCGTATTTTTCTATTAACTTAGTAATCTCAACTAATTTTTCTTCAGGAAGAGTGTTGGCTAAGTAATTATCAAGGCCAGCTTCTTGTGAAATCGCACGTGCTGCTCCTTCGCCATCTCCCGTTATCATCACTGTATAAATTCCAGCGTTCGTTAAAGAATGAATCGCTTGTTTTGCTTCATCTCTAATCGTGTCTTTGACTGTAATGATACCCGCGATCCCTTTCTCATCCCCAACAAAAATGATCGATTTACCTTCAGCTTCGAGTTGTGCTACTTCAATATCTTTGAATCTAGCATTTTGTGCAACAAACTCTTGTTTACCGAGCTTCCAAACCTTTCCGTCAATAACGGCTTGAACGCCTAAGCCTGGAACGTCAGAGAATTGGTAGACAGGGAGTAAAGGAATATCTCGTTTTTCTGTGTAGCGAACAATCGCAACAGCAAGTGGATGTGTGGACTGTTTTTCAATAGACGCAGCAGCTTGTAAAAATTGTTTCTCATCGAAGCCATCGCGAGTTATGACATCAACGACCTCATGCCTTCCTTTTGTTAATGTTCCTGTTTTGTCAAAAGCAATTGCCTTTAATGAAGCTAACGTTTCAAAGTGGTTTCCGCCTTTTAATAAAATTCCTTTTTTCGCAGATGATGCGATCGATGATAAAGTTGCCGGCATAATGGAGGCTACCAATGCACATGGGGAAGCAACGACTAGAAGAACCATTGCTCGGTACCACGTTTCTTGCCAGCTCCATCCGAATGTATAATGGGGCAAAAATAACATAAAAAAGACGATAATGAGTACAATTCTGACATACGTGCCTTCAAATTTCTCGATAAATTGCTGGGTTGTTGACTTTTCGTCTTGTGCAGCTGTTACAAGGTCGATGATCCGTTGGAATAATGTATCATGTTGTTCTTTTAAAACAGAAATCGTTAGTACACCATTCATGTTTACTGTTCCTGCAAGGACCTCATTACCCTTTTCTTTCGTAACAGGAATTGATTCCCCAGAAATAGCCGCTTCATCGACAGAAGAGCGCCCTCGTTTGACAACCCCATCTGCTGGAATCCGTTCGCCAGGTTTAACGGATATGATGTCATTAATTTTTAAATCTGTAACGGGAACGATCTTTTCACCATCTGGTGTCAATAATGTCGCTTCATTCGGTTGAAGCCGTAATAGTGATGTCAATTCTTTTTCACTTTTATTTTTAGAATATGTTTCTAATGCGCCGCTTAATGCGAAAATGAAGATAAGTACAGCACCTTCTGCCCAAAAACCGATAATGGCAGAGCCAATAGCAGCTAAAATCATTAAAATCTCTACATTTAATTTCTTATTAATAAAAAGATCAATGAATCCTTCTTTTGCTTTTGCATACCCACCAATAAGATAGGCTGTAATAAATAATGGTGGGGCATAAGTAGGCAATAAGAAGCCTAAACCGATGAAAATACCGCTTATGATAGCAGCGATTAGTTCATGATGGGTCTTTATTAAAGGTAATATCCGTGATTTCACTTGTTGTGTTGTATTATGAGTGGCTTCCACTTGCAGCTTTCCTCCCTAGTCGATTCACTTAAAATAATGAATGCTGCTATCAATTGAGATAGCAGCAAATTACGAAGGGCGATGAAAAATAAAAAAACGTAGGCTTTACAATCATCGACCAACTACCTAAATTAGAATAATTATCATATTTTATATATTATTATTTTAGCATTATGTTAAATAATTGCAAGCCTAAACTTTTCGACGGAGGGGTTAATGAGCGTAAGGATGGAAAGGTTCATGTTCTCATAATGTTAATGATGAATGTTATGTTTGGTCATTGGCCACTTCAAGAATACGGTTGATATGTTTCACAAGTGCTTTCATACTAGTGTCACTCATTTGGGAGTGACTTAATTTTCCGTTGTGATCGAATACGAAGTAGGCAGGTACAGATTGATTTTCAAATACGTCAGACAATTTCATTTCGTTATCGATAAAAATAGGTTGACTTATGTCATGTTTTTTTGCAATTTCTTTTATTTCTTTAATGTTTAAATCATTTTCTATCCGTGGCATATGAACAGCCAAGACGTTTAGTTTGTCTTTGTACTCATCGCGGAAGGTTTTAATTTTTGACATAGACTGGATACAAAGCTCACAACTAGCCGACCAGAAGTGGATGAGTGTTGGCTTTTTACCAATGAGATCATGCTTCGATAATTTCCCGTTTAACCATTGTGATGCACCATTTAATTCCGGCATTTCAGAGCGTAATTTCATGTTAAAGTCACCCCTTTTATTAGAGAGTCTTTTCATGTCATTTGTTACGGCGAAGCCTGTATACATCATTACGTTAATAGTATATCCTAACATTTGCTACATTCACAAAAGTAGTTATTCGCCTTATTTTTTTCTATCATTTAATATGAAGAGTATATGAAGAATAGACGGGAGAGAAGGTTCATGAAATTTATAGGAACTGATCCTCGGTTTAAAGTATCGTTAGCAAATGGTGAATTGCGGAATTTAAGACATGAATTTGTAGGCTGTCGTTCATGTCTATTAAAGTCTTTTCCTTCCGTTTGTATAAATTATTTACATACAGTTTTACTGCGAATGAAAAGGATTTACATGGCGGACTCGTATTTGAATGTAGAGGAATCTCATGGATAAAAACCTTGATTTTACTGAGGGTAGTATTCTTAAGAAAATGCTTTTGTTTGCATTGCCCATGTTTTTCACAAATATTTTACAAGTTTCTTATCAATTTATTGATAGTTTATGGGTAGGAAATTTACTTGGTACAACTGGGCTTGGGGCTGTGTCATTATCGGGACCGATCCTGTTTACTATCCTTTCATTCGTCATCGGATTGAACGGTGCAACGCTTACTGTCATCTCACAGGCACGTGGGGCAAAGGATGAACATCGGTTAAAAGAATCATTAAATGCTTTTGTAATCGTCAATCTTATTTTATCGATTGCTTTTGGATTCATTGGTTTCTTTTTTGCCGAGACGATACTACGTTTACTTTCTACTCCGGAAGCTTTAATGCCTTTGGCAAAACCTTATTTACAAATTCATTTTATTGGAATTATCTTTTTATTTGGATATAACTTTATTGGTACAGTTTTACGGGCTCTTGGTGATAGCCGTACGCCTGTCAGATTTGTTTTTCTTGCTGTTGTGTTAAATGCGGTGCTTGATCCTCTGTTTATTTATACGTTTGACCTTGGAATTGAAGGAGCTGCTTATGCAACACTTGTTGCTCAGGGATCGGCCTTTCTTTACGGGGTTATTTATTCAATTGGAAAGGGTAAAGTACCATTCACCATGCCACATCTGCCTGAATTTATTTATTTTAAAGCGATTATGAAGCTCGGTTTACCTGGTGGACTTCAAATGATGACTATATCGGGTGGAGTCGCTGCAATTATGGGGATTGTTGCTAGCTTTGGAGAAGGGGCTGTTGCGGGTTTTGGTGCCTCTCAACGAATTGATAGTTTGATTATGATTCCGGCAACGACTTTAGGGGCAGCGGTGACGAGTATGGCAGGGCAAAACATTGGGGCGAATCAATGGGAACTCGTCAATGAGATTGCTAAAAAAGGACTAATGTTTATATTAAGTGTTTCGTTTTTCATTAGTTTACTTGTGTTTTTATCTGCTGATGTTTTGATACGCTTGTTCGTTTCAGATGAAGAAACGATCGCGTTTGGATCAACATTTTTAAAAACAGTTGCCTTCTTTTATCCTTTTTTAGGAATCAATTTTGTTCTAAATGGGGTAGTTCGTGCCGCAGGAGCCATGTTTCAAATTTTAGTTTTAAATCTAGTATCATTTTGGATTCTTCGTGTTCCGCTCACGGCTCTCTTATCAAGTTGGTTAGGTACGAAAGGGATTGCATACGGTATAGGAATAAGCTTTGTCATAAGCAGTTTCATTGCTGCTGCCTATTATTTGTTTGGAAAGTGGAGACAGATTTCAATTTTTGAAGAAAAATCACAATCACCGGGATAAATAATATCCCCGGATAATCCATTCCTGTATTTTTTTATTTACATTTCAAGAAGGGAAAAAGACATTCGTCGAATCAGCTACCGTTGATACAGCTGTGAGTAAGAAATCTCATAAGGGGAAGAGTTGTAAAGACAGAGGAACTTTAACAAATTGTTGTACGACTTTACGTATCTCCATATCTCATTACAATATTGGAGGGTGAATGATGGCGACTATTGATGACTTTGTAAAGCTTGATCTTCGTGTTGGAACAATTATGGATGCTCAACCTTTTCGAGAAGCAAGAGAGCCAGCAATTAAACTTGAGATTGACTTTGGTCCACTCGGTATGAAGCAATCAAGCGCTCAAATAACGAAGCGCTATGAACCCGAAAAACTTAGGGGCAGGCAAGTAATCGGTATCGTAAATTTTCCACCAAGGCGTATCGCAGGCTTTAAGTCTGAAGTATTAATACTAGGTGGTGTTCCTGAAGAAGGGGATGTCGTCTTACTAAAACCAGATGAAAATGTACCAAATGGAACAAAAATTGAGTAAGTGTAATTATAAGAAGGAGGTAAGGAACGATGAAAAAATCTCTCGAAGAAATCCAATATAAGGACGCAGGTTTTTCAATGGACCATTTATTTAAAAGTAAAAGTGAAAAGGTATTTGTCCTAAGTTTGAAGCCAAATCAAACGATGCCCGTTCATAAACATCCAGGGCATAACTTATATTTACTAGGTTATGGAGGAGAAGGAAGCTTTCTTATTAATGGGGAGACTCACACTTGTAAACAGGGAGATGTGTTCAGCGTCGGCCCTGATGATGAATTTGGTGTCAACAATGATAGCAACGATAATTTTCGTGTTTTTGCGATAATGAGTAAAATGGACTAAATGGGGTTTGCCAATCGGCAAACCTTTTTTGATCAGAAATTAATTATACATTTATACCCAAAAGTGATATCATAATGATATAGAAATGAATTAACTGAGGGGGAATTTTTATGGTAGAGAATCAAGCGTGGAAGCTTAACGGTTTTATCGGTATTTTGTTAATTGGTCTTTTCTTAGCGCTAAGTGTTTTTATGTTTTATAATGAAAATTTTGTTTTAGCGATTCTATCATTAATCGGTGTCGTTATACTTGCAAGCGGAATTACTGTTATTCAGCCTAATCAATCAGTCGTCGTTATTTTCTTTGGAAAATATCTTGGCAGTATCCGTGAAAGTGGCTTATTTTTAACCGTTCCATTCACGATTCGAAGAACAGTGTCATTACGCGTTCGCAACTTTGAAAGCAAAACGATGAAAGTGAATGATGTGGAAGGTAATCCGATTGAAATTGCTGCGGTAACGGTTTTTAAAGTTGTTGATGCAGCAAAGGCTGTTTTTGATGTCGATAATTACGAGGCATTCGTTAAGGTTCAAAGTGAGACAGCGATCCGGCATGTTGCAACAAAATACCCTTATGACACGTTCACAGATGCGACATTGTCGTTAAGAGGAAATGCAGAAGAAGTGTCAAATGAACTGCAAGTGGAATTACAAGACCGATTAAGTGTTGCCGGTGTTAATGTCATTGAAGCGAGATTGACACACCTAGCTTATTCGACGGAAATTGCTAGTGCGATGCTCCAACGCCAACAAGCCGCAGCTATTATTTCTGCACGTCAAAAAATTGTTGAAGGTGCTGTGGGAATGGCACAAATGGCCATACAACAGCTTGAAAAAGATAATGTGATCGACCTAGATGAAGAAAGAAGAGTGAATATGGTGAACAACTTAATGGTTGCCATCGTATCGGATAAATCAACACAGCCAGTCATTAATACTGGAAGCCTTTATTAAAGATTTCGCGCACAAAGTTTTTTACTAAAAGCTTTTTCTTCATTTTTGTTGCTGCTTCATTTCGCAGTTGAACAATACTGTGCGGTAATGAATTGGATCCGACCGCTTCGGCAGAATACTTC
>DKGN01000206.1 GCA_002453275.1 Caryophanales bacterium UBA6769 | reverse complement strand
ACGTCTACACAAAAAATCATCATATTAGGAAGCACTGCCTTAGTTTTAGCCCTTATTATTACGATTACTACTTTAACAACGAAGACAGACTATGCACCCTTATATGCAAACTTATCTCCTGAAGAAGCTGGCCAAATAAAAGAAAACTTAGTCAGTCGGGGAATACCGTCAACAGTTTCCGATGACGGGACGATATCTGTACCAGAAAAGTCAGTAAATAGTTTAAAAGTTGAATTAGCTGCTGAAGGCATTCCGAAAAGTGGAAAAATTGATTATACCTTTTTTAGCGATAATGCCGGCTTCGGTATGACGGAGAATGAATTTAATGTTTTACAGCGTGGAGCCGTTCAAACAGAATTGGAAAATTTAATTGAAAACATTGACGGAGTGAATAGTGCGAATGTGATGGTCACCCTGCCGAGTGAGTCGATTTGGGTTGCTCAAGATGATCAAACGTCTTCTGCCTCAGTCATACTGAACTTGTCACCAAGCAAGCAATTAGACCAAAAAGAAATTAACGCTCTTTATAATCTTGTTTCGAAAAGTATTCCAAATCTTCCTAATGAAAATATCGTCATTATGGACCAGTTTTCTAACTACTACGATATAAAATCGAACACCGATAGTAGCGGCTATACGTTGTATGAACAACAAAGACTCATTAAACAAGATGTTGAGCGTGACTTGCAGCGGCAAGTCCAGCAAATGCTTTCAACAATTATAGGGCAAGGTAAAGTCGTCTCTTCGGTAACAGCGGATGTTGATTTTACACAAGAAAACCGGGAAGAAGATCTCGTCGAACCAGTCGATCTTGAAAATATGGAAGGCCTTCAAGTGAGCGTTGAACGAATTCGAGAGTCGTTTACTGGAGATGGAGCGGCAGCCGGAGGAATAGCGGGTACTGGTGAAACTGATATCCCTGAGTATCCCGCATATGCAGGCGGTGAAAGCGGTGATTATGAACGCGATGAAGAACGAGTTAATAATGAATTTAACCGGATTCGAAAAGAAATTGTTGAAAGCCCTTATAAGATTCAGGATTTAGGTATACAAGTTATGGTTGAGCCACCTGAACCTGAAAATCCAGAATCATTAGATCCACAAACGATCAATGATATAGAAAATATTTTAAGCACAATCGTAAAAACATCAATTTCAAAAAATGTGGATACACCAATTGAGGACGAAGATATCGTAGATAAAATTTACGTGTCTGCACAACCTTTTTATGGGAAGCCTGATTTAGACTCAGAACAGCGTGCTGGATTACCTTTATGGCTCTATATTGTAGGCGGGATTTTACTTCTGATTATTTTATTGCTTGCATTCTTACTGTTCCGAAAGAGAAGGGATGAAGAAGAAAGCAATGATATTTTCGAAGAAGAGGTTGAACTAGAGGAAGTCGAACAAGAGATCCCAGATATTGAAACAGAAGCTTCTACAGAAGAAAAGAAGCGTTTAAAACAATTAGAAAAACTTGCAAATGAGAAGCCAGAAGATTTCGCTAAGCTTCTGAGAACTTGGTTGTCTGAAGAGTAAGGAGTTGAGCAGATAACTATGAAACTAACAAAATTAACTGGAAAACAAAAAGCTGCAATTTTGCTAATTGCGCTTGGACCAGACGTATCCGCAAATGTGTACAAACATTTATCTGAAGAAGAAATTGAAAAAATGACACTTGAAATTACGAGTGTGCGTAAGGTTGATGCGAAGTTAAAAGAAGATGTTATTGAACAATTTCATCAAATTGCTTTAGCTCAAGATTACATTTCACAAGGTGGAATTGCTTATGCAAAAACGGTACTTGAAAAAGCGTTAGGTGAAAATGAAGCGATGAATATTATCAACCGCTTAACCCAGACATTACAAGTGCGGCCTTTTGACTTTGCACGGAAAGCGGAGCCAGGTCAAATTCTAAATTTTATACAAAATGAACATCCACAAACAATCTCGTTAGTGCTATCTTACTTAGATCCAGATGTTTCAGGTCAGATATTATCTGATTTGCCTCAAGAACTACAGGCAGATATTGCGCGTCGGATTGCTACGATGGATCGGACGTCACCTGAAATTATAAATGAAGTTGAACAAATTTTGGAACGCAAACTGTCGACTACTGTCACTCAAGATTTCACTGAAACGGGCGGGGTAGAATCGGTTGTTGAAGTATTGAATAGTGTTGATCGTGCAACTGAAAAAACAATACTGGATGCACTTGAAATTCAAGATCCAGAATTAGCTGAAGAAATTAAGAAGCGGATGTTCATCTTTGAAGATATCGTTACACTTGATAGTCGGGCCATTCAGAGGGTAATCCGTGAAGTAGAGAATGACGACTTGTTACTAGCACTAAAAGCAGCAAGTGAGGAAGTAAAGGAAATCATTTATAGAAACATGTCACAAAGAATGGTAGAAAATTACAAAGACGAATTAGAATATATGGGTCCTGTGAGATTACGTGATGTAGAAGAAGCGCAAACACGAATTGTTGCTGTCATTAGAAGGTTAGAAGAATCTGGAGAGATCGTCATCGCTCGAGGTGGAGGTGATGACATCATTGGATAATGTGATGAAGTCAGTTCCGAATGATGAAGAACGTACAAGAGTAATATCGATTCGCCGACCTAAACTTGCTGATGAAGAAAAAGTGGAACATCGTGAAGTGGACAATCGCTCGTTACAAGAAATAGCAATCGAACATATACAGAAAGCTGAAAAAAAAGCGGCTGCTCTTTTACAAGAAGCCGAGGAAACTGCGCGTCTGAAAATGGAAGAACTAAAACAGCAAGAAGCAAATCTAGAGTCACGCATCAATGCCGCTCTAGAAGAAGCAAAAGTTAAAGGCTATGAGGTTGGATATGAACAAGGTAGAAAAGATGGTGAACAATCAATTCAAGGCTCTGTTGAAGAAGCTCAACATCTTATCGAGGTTGCAAGAGATGATTACTGGAGCAAGCTTCAAGAAGCGGAACCAACCATTATAAAACTAGCTATCAAAATCACAGAAAAAATGCTAGGAAGCACACTAGAATCTCAACCGGAAAAGTGGGGTAGCGCAGTAAAAACAGCCTTAAAAGAAGTAAAGGATCATGAAAATATTAAAATTTCGGTTCATCCATCCAAATATGAAATGACTGTTCAACAGAAAAAAGAGCTAAAAGCAGTCGTGCATGATTCAACAGATGTCATTATTTACCCGGAAGAAGAATTAGCTGAAACAGCTTGCGTCATAGAAACATCCTTTGGAACGATTGATGCATCCTTTGACAGTCAGCTCTCAGTCATTAAAAAACGCTTACTAGAAGTTATTGAGGAAACAAAAAATGGACAATGACATTGTCTATGAAGCCTTACATCAGATGAACCCGTATAAACGCTACGGAAAAGTAACTCGTGTTGTCGGTTTAATGATTGAATCACGTGGTCCTGAAACTTCAATTGGGAATGTTTGCATTCTCCATATTGGTAAGCATGATAAAAAAACGATTATGGCCGAGGTTGTCGGCTTTAGAGAAGAATTTGTTTTATTAATGCCATTTACAAACGTTACATTTATTTCACCAGGTAGTTTAGTAGAAGATACAGGCAAGCCATTACACGTAAAAGCGGGATTTGAATTAGTCGGCTCGGTCCTAGATGGAATTGGGCAACCGTTAAATGGTCTCGAATTACCGAAGGGCTTACTTTCTTACCCAACCGATAACCCGCCACCTAATCCGCTACATCGTCAAAGGATTCATGAGCCGATTGAAATAGGTGTAAGAGCCATCGATGGACTTCTCACTGTCGGTTTAGGTCAAAGGCTTGGAATTTTCGCTGGAAGTGGCGTTGGTAAAAGTACTCTTCTTGGAATGATCGCACGTAATTCAAGTGCTGACATTAATGTCATTGCACTCATTGGTGAGCGAGGGCGAGAGGTACTAGAATTTATCGAAAAAGATTTAGGCGATGAAGGGCTTAAGCGCTCCATCATCATTGCAGCTACATCTGATCAGCCTGCACTCATGAGAATTAAAGGGGCGCTAACAGCAACAGCGATTGCTGAATATTTTCGAGACCAAGGGAAGAATGTCATGCTCATGATGGATTCGGTGACACGTGTTGCAATGGCCCAAAGGGAAATAGGCTTAGCGATTGGAGAGCCCCCAACGACTAAAGGATACACTCCATCAGTCTTCTCCTTCCTCCCTAAAATGTTAGAACGTTCGGGAACGAATGAGAAAGGAACGATAACCGCCTTTTATACCGTCCTCGTAGATGGAGATGATTTTAACGAACCGATAGCAGATACGGTTAGGGGCATCCTGGATGGTCACTTCGTCTTAGATCGTGACCTCGCTCACAAAGGTCAGTTCCCAGCAATTAACATCCTTGAAAGTATTAGTCGGGTCATGAACAACATTGTTACACCTGAACATTTACGTTCTGCCCAGCAGTTTCGCGAGTTGCTGTCTACGTATCTCGAAGCGGAGGATTTAATTAACATTGGAGCCTACAAGTCTGGAACATCAGAAAAAATCGATGAAGCAGTAGCGGCATATGAAGAAATGATTCAATTCCTAAAACAAAACATTGATGAAAATACGCGTTTTGAACAAGCCTTGGAAATACTGATGACGCAATTTTATAAAGGAGAATAAGTATGGCTCGCCATTTTCGACTTGATAAGGTCTTAAAGCTTAGAGAAAAAGAAAAGAACCTTACAGAAATTGAATTTTCGAACGCTCAGCAACGTTTCGAAAGTGTAGCCCGTGCATTGTATGATCTTTTAAAGAAAAAAGAAGATTTAGAAAAACAGTACGAGCACAAAATGAGTACTGGTGTCCAAATCGATCAGATACGCCAATATAACCTTCACTTGCAGTCGATACTTAATTCAATTATCCAAAAACAGCAACAGGTTAATCAAGCTCGATTCGAAATGGAAGAAAAGCGCAGACAAATCATTCAACAGTCAGTTGAAGTAAAGAAGTATAGCCGACTAAAAGAAAAGCATACAAAAAGAGTTGTGTCTAAAATGAAGCGGACTGAGGCTAATCAATTAGATGAACTTACGAT
>DKGN01000136.1 GCA_002453275.1 Caryophanales bacterium UBA6769 | reverse complement strand
TCAGAAATGACGAGTTGTGCTCCAGCCAATCCGCGGCTTTTCAAGTATTCACAGAAGGTGGCCTAAGATTCTTCACTTTCACCATTCTGAATCATGAAACCGATAATTTCGCAAATGCCACAAGTGCCTTCACCGGGTATTTATGCCTTAATTCACAGATGACCCTTACTTTGTCTTCTTTGGTGATTTTTTCTTGTTTTGAACTAAGGCATTCAACTTTTTTAAATAGTCATTCTCCATGCGTAGCTACTCAATTACAGCCTGTAATTCCTCTACTGATCCTTCTTTTGGCTGCTGTTTCTTTGATTGTTTTTGGTTCTCTTTTTTCATGGATGGACGCCCCTTTCTCTTAGGTTTTAGGGCGTCAATTCCTTCTGTTTCTAATAGTCTTTTCCATTGTCGAAGCGTAGAAGGAGCAGGGATATTAAAGATCGTAGCTGTCTCTCGAATAGACGTCCCATTATCATTCATGTAATTTAATAAGTCTAGTTTATACTCTAATGTATAAGATGCATAGCGTTTTTCAAAAGCTTTTTCTCCATGATGTTTATATTGTTGAATCCATAACCGAAGTAAAGCGTTATCTACTGGAATAGAATCCGAAATATCCTTCAGACTCTCCGTGTCATAGATATAATGTCTTACGGGCTTTAAGTTTATCTTCAATTGTAAATTTAGCCATAGAAAAAGCACCTCCAACTGTTAGGTTGTGTCTAACAATTGGGGTGCAGTTCACAGTTTGCGACGGGAGTTATAATTAGTCTCTATTCATTCCTACAAAAATGAGGATAAAACGAAGAAGTTCCATTACAGCCACGAGTGCAGCAGCAACGTAAGTGAGTGCGGCGGCATCGAGAACTTTTTTCGTATCTCGTTCTTCGTCGTTACGAATGACTCCCAAAGCCACGACTTGATTCATGGCACGGCTACTTGCATTAAATTCAACTGGGAGTGTGACAACTTGGAATAGTACAGCCGCTGACATAAAGATAATTCCAAGCAAGATTAAGTTTGATTGATACAAAAGTAAACCAGCTAAAATAATGATGAAAGAAAAATTGGAACCGAGGTTAGCAACAGGTACTAATGCATGGCGGAAGCGCAAAAATGCATAATCTTCCGCATCTTGAATGGCGTGTCCAACTTCATGCGCCGCAACAGCCGTTCCTGCCAACGAATGACCATGGTAATTATCTGACGATAAACGGACGGTTTTCGTTCTCGGATCGTAATGGTCTGTAAGCTTGCCCTTCACTTCTTCAATCGTGACATCAAATAAACCATTATCATCTAAGATTTTCCTCGCTACTTGGGCACCTGACATACCAGATGATGATGCAACTTTAGAATATTTACCGTATGCATTTCTAACTTTCATTTGGGCCCAAATTGGAATAATAAGCAAAATAGCAAAGTAAATTAAAAACATAACACTCTCCACCTACTTTCCAGTTAACTTCTCTCTATGGTCAATTTTAGTCAAAAATATTAGTTTCGTCAATCAGAAAATATTTCTACTCTCGTTCCTTTAACTTTTTTCGGCGGTTGTCACCTCTATATTTTCTCCAGCCAACATAAATTAATGTAATTGCAATAATGCCTCCAAGTGTGTAAATTAATCCGATTAATTCAGGGGTTGCGTTGGAATCTTCTACATGGTCTTGAAACAGGGCTTGGAACTCACGTTGAATTTCCACGAGCTGCTTGTTTTTATCTTTATCTTTAGGTTGATTGCGATAATGCTCTAGATAACGGATGTAAGAATCGTATCTTTCTGACGTATGTTCTGGTAAATCAATCGTAAGTGCTGGTCGAATGATTTCATAATTGTTCAGAAATTCATTTAAATATCTTTGAAATTCGCTTCGCTCACTTGCTTTTAAAGCTTCAATGGCATGCTCCAATGGAGACAACACCATTTTCTCCGCATCTCGCCAAAGAGGATGGTGTTCACTTGTGACAGCATTCGCTGTAATCCGAAATTGTGTTAATTTATTGATTCTTTCTTCTGTCTCCATATCGACAGACGTGACAGCAGCCTCCGCTTGTTCATAAGAATAAATAACCATTTTTACTTCTTTTACCGTTAGTCCTTCTTCAGTTGACGCCTTTAAAATTTGTGTCGATAACTTGTCAATGATTTTTTTAGCTTCAGCATATTTTTGTTGCTTTCCTAATTGGAGGATTTGGTCTGCAGCCTGATTAACTAGATTCCAATTGTTATCTTTAGCTTCATGTGCTGTGAGCACCGCTGGTTTTAATAAAAATAACGCCAAAAAAAGAAAAAGTAATTTTTTCTTCAAAGTTTGTCCCCTCCCTTGCTCATTACAGCTTATGACAAGGTGGACAAGATTAGACCACAGGGAAGCTAATGATTAATTGTGTATATTAAGGGTGAATCGATCCGATTTTAGCGTCAACCTATAAATTAAATAACACGTAAAAGCAGTTAGCCAAAATGTCACGTATCCGATAATCGCCATGTGATCATCAAGAGGAGGATATCTTGGAAACATAAAAAATACGTAATCGATAATATCGTTGTGAAATGTCCAGATTAGGGCAATTAGAAAATGCTTCAACTTAAATGTGTAATATGGTGCGTATAACAAGGCTTGCACAGCCATTCCAAAATGTGAAAAAATGAGCATCCAAGTCTCAACAGTTGCACTTTGTGTGACAACGATACCACCAATATTCATACCGACAGCCCAAATACCGTATTTAAATAACGTAATTGCCGCCAATGCTTCAAAAAGTGGAAAATGCCGACGCAATAAAAAACCAATCAAAACAAAAACAAAAAACAAACTAGCTGTCGGACTATCTGGAACGAAAGGAATAAAATACCAAGGTGTATCAGATAATTGATATTGATACCAAATATACCCATATATAGTGCCAAGACTATTTATAATTAATAAAAACCAAAGAACTGAGCGCTGTTTAAGAATATGCATAATCGTCATCAACGGAAAATCACCCTTTATATCCGATGGATCGAAAAAGAAAACTCGGCATATGCCGAGTTT
>DKGN01000115.1 GCA_002453275.1 Caryophanales bacterium UBA6769 | reverse complement strand
TTCATCAATAATTAGTGCTTCAATTACTTGTTTTTCCTTTAATGCTTCCTCTATAAGGTGGTCTCCTTCAATTAAAAAAGCTTGCGCCAATTGCCGACCTTTTTTCGTATGTAATTTCTTCCAGCCTTTTACTCGTTCATTTCTTATCGATTCAATTCGTTGCAATGTTTTACCTCTCTTCTTACATATTCCATATCCGTTAGGCAAAAATAAAGAAAAAGGAGTGATGTTCAGTGAATTTTAATTTAAGATCTGCGATTTTAGATAATGTAAAAGGTAATGATGAAAGCCAGCTTGAGCATACGATTGTCGATGCTATTCAAAGTGGCGAAGAGAAAATGTTACCTGGCTTAGGTGTTCTTTTTGAAGTGCTGTGGCAAAATTCAAGTAAAGATGAACAAACCAATTTATTGAAAAGTATGGCTGAAGGCTTACAATAGACAAGCAACAGGAAGACCATGGATGACCATGTTCTTCCTGTTTTTATTACAATTTACACACTCTTCAATCAAAAATAATTTCGTCAACTTTGTTGCGATCAAGTCGCTTCACAACTTCTACAATCAGCTTCACAGCATTTTCAAAGTCCTCACGATGCAATATTGCCGCATGTGTATGAATGTAGCGGGTTGCGATTGTAATTGATAATGCAGGTACACCTTTTGCAGTTAAATGAATACTTCCTGAGTCTGTCCCTCCACCCGGAACAAAGTCCATTTGGTATGGAATATTTTCTTCTTCAGCTACATCAGTAACAAAATCACGCAAGCCACGATGGGCGACCATTGATGCATCATACATTATAATTTGGGGACCCTTTCCTGCTTTGGCTAGTGCTTCTTTTTCCGTCACACCAGGCGTATCTCCCGCAATTCCAACGTCAACAGCGAAACCAATGTCTGGCTGAATTTTAAATGTTGAGGTTTTCGCACCTCGAAGCCCAACTTCTTCTTGAACTGTACCAACGCCGTAGACGATGTTCGGATGCTCTTCATTTTTTAATTGGCGCAACACTTCAATTGCAATCGCACAACCGATTCGGTTATCCCAAGCTTTCGCCATGAGAAACTTTTCATTTTTCATTACAGTAAAATCACAAACAGGAGTAATAAAATCACCCGGTCGTACACCAAACTCCTCAGCCTCACGTCGACTGATCGCTCCAATATCAATGAACATGTCCTTTTTATCGATTGGTTTCTTACGTGCTTCTGGTGACAATATGTGTGGAGGCTTCGAACCGATAACACCGGGTACATTCCCTTTTCGTGTGACAATGGTAACTCGTTGTGCGAGCATCACTTGCTCCCACCAACCTCCAACCGTTTGAAAGCGTAGAAATCCATTATCATCAATACTTGTCACCATGAAGCCAATTTCATCTAAGTGACCAGCAATCATAATTTTCGGTCCATCTTCCTGCCCGACTTTTTTTGCGATTAGGCTTCCAAGATTATCTGTTGAGATTTCGTCTGCGTATGGGGTTATGTACTTGTTCATTACTTCCCGTGGTTCGTGCTCATTAGCAGGAATTCCATTCGCATCTGTTAACTCTTTTAACATTGACAGTGTTTCATCTAATTGTGCCATTCTACATCTCTCCTTATTTTAATTCATTAATACCCTTCATCTTGACGCTCATGATTACGACTGTTTTTTTCAAAGTAGGCAGCTTCAATCTCTTTTTCCGTGAAACCAAGCATAGAACCGAGGACTAGATATTCAGAGAAAAGTGACCCATATGCTTCGACTGAACGGTTCTCGTTCAAGTTAGAAATACAGTTATAAATTGTTAAAAATTTCTTGACTATACTGCCTTCGCTTCGTTGACTACTGTTAGGCGTATATGTTTGGAAGCCGAGCGTCAGACCAAGTGACAAAATAAAGTGAATACCATCAACATATTCCTCAAGAATTTCAATACGTTCAGATGGTGGTTTAACACTCCAATATTTGAAACACCGTGTTTCATTCGCTAGCTCTCCTACTTCTACTTGTAAAGCTAGCAATCGTTCTTCTAGGAAATCCCCCGTTAATCGATGTTCCTTCATAATCCGTGAATCAAGTTCGTGTTGTAATGTAAAAAGCTTAGACCAATTAATTCCCATTCGTCCTCTTCCCTCACAATCATTTATACCTCTATTATACAGCATCCGTCGCTTGAAAAAAGAGTAAAGGGAATGTTCATTTAATAACTGGTCTCTCATTATCTAATTTTGTTGGACCTATATCAATTTTAACTGTCACGGATATCGACTCTTCATCTAACGGTACTTTTCCTTTATGAGCAATCTTTTTCCAAGATGCTACATCCTTTCGATACAACACTTCCGATAAACGATAAATATCTGAATCATGCTCTAACGCTTTACGATAAGTATGCTTTATCTCATTTTCAATAAAATCTTCCACTTTTCTCCTCAAAAAATGTTGATCATTATTTTTGATTAATTCATTAAATAACACCGTTCCTTTTACATCTATTTGAAATGTAGCCTTGTCTTTTTTCATCTTTGGTTTAATGGAAAATGACGGATCAAAAACAACTCCTTCAGCAATAGGATCTCCATCTTCCTTCACTTGAATGTTGTTACGTATAGCATCTTTCGTCAACCAGCGAAGACCATTTATGTCCTCCCCCGTAATAAATCCGCGAAATTCATTCCGATTTGTCAGAGCAACCCCTAACGTTTCAATCATTGTATCTGGCTTATCGTCTTCAGAAAGCCAATTTTTTTCGGTTGCAGTAATCGCAGGAAGTATCCCATTATGTCCGGGTTCTTTTATTTGGATGAGAAACTCGCGAAGCGACACATCCTTAATCCTTGAGTTCTGTTCGTACGTATTACCAAGATCTGTTAATCTTGTAAACACAGGAGAGCCATCAAAGACTGGGGCAGCTTCTAATATATGGTTGACACTCTCGTCTTGAGTGGCAAACATTAGTACCCGATATCGCGTCTCTCGATAGCGATTAATTAGATCAACGATATCTTTCATTTTTCCTTCCTTTAGAGCTTCTTCTGTAACAACGACAAACGTTAAATGACCCCAATACAACATGCGTTGAGTCGAGTTGTAAATTTTGAAAATTGCATCGTTAACATCATCGCTTTCTCCTTCTGCGATAACAGACTTATTTTCACTCCCAGCCCCACCTCCTGACTTCTCTGGACCAAGGTTACCTAAATTCACAATTTGAAGCGAAACGATAACTTTTCCATCTTTATAATCAACACCAACACCATGCACGTAATCCATCCGTTCCGCCTCTTCAATATCCCAACAACCTGAGATGAATACGAGAGCAACGACAATCAATCCAAGGTAGCGTTTTCTCAACAGGTGTCAATCCTTTCTTTTCGGTTGTCTCGTTTTATCCTTGATTCGTAAAAAACTAGGCCGCTGCTTGTATCGCTGTTCTGGCAAACGTAGAAATGTTTTTAAAATAGGCCTTATGTTCGTCACTTCCGGAACTGTTAAATAAGAAACTCCTAACGTTTGGATGTTTGACATATAAATTAAAATCACGTAAATCGCGACAAAGAAGCCAAAAAAACCGAAGAAAGAAACGATCAAGACGACAAACAACCGTAGAATTGACACAATGCCATGAAGAGACAAGTTGACGAGTGTATACGTAGCTACCGATGACGTCGCCATAATCACAATCATAAGGGGACTAGCTAACCCAGCTCGAATGGCGGCATCTCCAATAATAAGTCCACCAACAACACTTAACGTTTGCCCAATCGCCATCGGCAATCGTAAGCCGGCTTCACGAAAAATCTCAAATAGCAATAGCATTAATAACGCTTCAATAGGTGCTGGGAATGGTACGCCCTTGCTCGCTTCGATTATCGTTCCTAAAAAAACAATCGGAATTTGGTTTTGGTGGAAACTCGTTAAAGAAATATAAAAACCCGGTAAGAAAATAGCAATTGCTAAGCCAGCAAAGCGTAACAATCGTTCCCACGAATTAAATAAATAAATATTTTCCGTATCTTCCGCTGACTTTAATATATAACCAAAATTCACTGGAACGAGCACGGCATAAGCAACACCATCCACAAAGATAACAAATCTTCCTACTAATAAGCTATTTACCGCAAAATCTGGCCGCCCCGTGTAATGGTGTGTTGGGAAAAAGGAAAACGGTTTTTTTATAATTAATTCATGCAATTGTCTACCACTGAAGACACCGTCAATATCAATATTTTTAATGCTTCGATCTAAATCTTCAAACATTTGTCTATCGGCAATATCCTTTATATATAGTACAGTAACCTCTGTTTGTGTACGTGTGCCGACCGTATACCTTTTCATCGCTAATGAATTTGTCCGCAATCTTTTCCTTATAAGGGCGATATTCGTCGTTAAATCCTCAATAAAGTTATCGCGGGGACCTTTGATCGATACTTCAGTATTCGTTTCTTCTGGTGTACGGTTAGGCCGGTTCGAAATATCAATCGAAAATAAATAGTTTTCCTTATGAAAATAAACAAGCAATTGCCCTGCAAAACAACTTTCAATTACTTCCTCTTCATAATAAACTCGTTTAATGCCTGGAACATATAAGTGATGAACAATGTCCTCTTCCGTTGCCTTTTCAGTTTTTAAGTTCTTAAAAAATGTGACAAATCTTTCATAAACAACGGTGTTTAATGCATTGCCATCTACAAGTCCGACGCATTTAATAAACGTCACGTCATGTTTGGACGGTTCTTCTCCAAAGGAAAAGGGCTGAAAGCTAACATCCGCACTATCTGAAAACAGATTTTCAATAGAACCGAGATCAGTTATCAGCTTATTGCTTACATGCTTATCATAAGCATCTTCTTGTTGTTCACTATTTGGCATGCATGCGGCCCCCTTTCTTTCGTCTTCGAATAAAAAAAACAAAAAAACCAATGAGTATCGATATCGCAAAGAAAAAGAAAAACGTTGCAGGCAATGCAATCCCATTTAAAAAATTGAAAAAAAGTTTATCATCAATAGGTAAAATAACAACAATTGTAATGAAAATGGAAATACAAATCATGAGCCACACGTTTGCTTTCGTGCTCTTTTTGTTAAGTAAAATTCTAATTGTGTAAAGTAAAAGCGTCACGCGAATAAACGCACCAGATAACCATTGGTAAATCGATAAATAGTCAACATGCTCTACAAACTTTCCAACTCTCACTAGTGACCATTCTTCATAGGCAGGATAACGCTGAAGTGTAGCTTCTTGTGGCCCGAACTCAACGATTGCTCCGATCAAAGGACCGAGTGTAAGTCCAGTCAAAATAATCGTATTAATGACAATGTGTCGATACTTTAAATCAGTATGGAAATGCTGTTGATATAAAATCAAAATAATTAACTCTATCATTCCCGATGCCTGATAAATCATTGATTTCATTACAGGCTTCATTCCATTTTCCAAAATTGGCAATAAAAAAGAGTAATTTTTAAATTGAATATTTGCCGTCGCTACAAAAAATCCAAAAACAACAACGAAAGCTAAAATATAAAAATTGGCAATTGCTAATGTTCGCAAGCTCGTCATCGCAGCTAATAAGCATGGGACGAGAAATAACAATGTTAGTGCAAGCGGCGGTGTTTTCCATAAATACGATATGTTTGTCCACGTAATTGTTTCTCTTAATGTTACGGCAATCATGATGACAAGATAAATGCCAACAATAATTCTAAGAAAACGCGTGAAGTGCTTCCCTATGTTTTTCGTTAACCATATATTTATATGTTGTCCTTTTATCTCACGATAAATGTACAATAGTAGCATTCCCCAAACTAACGTAAATCCGGCAACGATGATAACACCGATCCAAGCATCACGCCCACCTGTCCGTAGTAGAGAAGGTATGACGATTACGTGATTTTTTAACCCGACAGCGGTCGTTATGATTAATGTCATTTGAAAGACTGTAATTTTATTAGACTGTCCCATACGTTCTCCATTTCTCTCAATTTTCTCTTCCCTTATTATTGCTACTTTCCATGCGTAATTATTCATTGAGAGTGGGAGTTGAAAACAGACAAACAAAAAAATCATCCCCCGATCGATAAATCGAGAGATGATTTTTAGGCTAACTATATTAAGCTTTCAAGCTTGCTTTTGCTTTTTCTGCAAGATTAGCAAATGCCTTTTCGTCGTTTACTGCAAGATCAGCAAGCATTTTACGATTTACTTCAATACCAGCTGTCTTCAAGCCATGCATCAGTCTGCTGTATGAGAGACCGTTAATTCGTGCTGCTGCATTAATACGTGTAATCCATAGCTTACGAAAATCACGCTTTCTTTGACGACGGTCGCGATATGCAAATTGCAATGAGCGCATCACTTGTTCGTTTGCAGTTCTAAATAATTTATGTTTTGCACCATAATAACCTTTGGCTAATTTCAATACTTTTTTGCGACGTCGACGAGTGACGTAACCACCTTTTACTCTCGCCATGATAATTCCCTCCTAAAGTACGTTATCTTTTCTTGTATGTTAACAATGTACGAATTCGCTTAAAGTCGCCACTCGAAACAATGGCTGCTTTACGAAGCTTACGTTTTTGCTTTTGAGATTTGTTTGCAGCCAAGTGACTTGTATATGCATGGTGACGCTTAAGCTTCCCAGTTGCAGTTTTTCGGAAACGCTTTGCCGCACCTTTATGAGTCTTCATTTTAGACATAAATTGCTTCCTCCTTAATTAATAGAGCATAATTTATAGTTATGATTTAGATTCAGTTGTTTCTGGTGCCATGATTAAAAACATGCTTCGGCCATCCATTTTCGGTCTGGATTCAATGACTCCGATATCTTTACATTCTTCAGCAAGTCGATTTAACACTTCTCTTCCGATTTCAGAGTGCGTAATCGCACGACCTCGGAATCGAATGCTCGCTTTGACTTTATCGCCTTTTTCAAGGAATCTTCTTGCGTTTCTTAATTTCGTATTAAAATCATGCTCATCAATTGTTGGACTGAAACGCACTTCTTTAACATTGATTGTTCTTTGTTTTTTGCGAGCTTCTTTCTCTCTTTTTTGCTGTTCATAACGGTATTTCCCGAAGTCCATAATTCTGCAGACAGGGGGTTTTCCATTAGGTGCGACCATGACGAGATCGAGATTTGCATTCTTTGCCATTTCCAACGCTTCCTGTCTTGATTTCACACCGATTTGATCCCCATTTGCACCGACTACTCGAACTTCGCGAGCACGAATGGCCTCATTCACCAACATGTCTTTACTAATAGTTAGCCACCTCCATAAAATAATCCTTCCTCTTGCGGGGGCTTACCGCAATGGAAGTCGAGTCAATAATTCTATAGCGCCTGTTTGCTTTTCGACATCGCGACACTTTGTCATTGTTCAAAAAAACAAATAAAAAAAGTGCAGACGCTGAAACGCCCACACTTACCCTCAATTTATATTACAGTTATAAATACCTGGCAACTGCTATTGCGTCAACACAGGTGAGAAGCGGGCGCTCCTACTTTGCTCTGTCGAATATTCTATTCAGTACTTTATGAGTATACCATCAGTGACTGTGATTGTCAATATTTCATTTACTTAAACTTTTTAAAACACGATGGCTATAAGTTGCACTTTAACAGCATATCACAGTGTGTAATCATTGAAAAGTTGCAATGTTGTGAACCAACCTGCCAAATCATGTTCGAATATCATAAAATATCTACCCAAATTTTAATAGCTGTCGCAAAGATCAGTACAGCTAAAATAGATTGCAATATTTTCGTGTTCATTCTTTTTCCTGTCATTGCCCCAAGGGGTGCAGCCATGAGACTAGCAACGATCATAATAAACGTAGGATAATAGTCGATTTGACCCGTTGTCACTTTTCCGATGGTAGTTCCAATAGAAGAAATAAGTGTGATTGCCAAGGAAGAAGCTATCGTCATCCGAGTCGGAATTTTTAAAACGACAAGCATGATAGGTACTAATAAAAATGAACCGGCTGCCCCTATGATCCCAGCCCCTATGCCTACAATGAACGCAAGCACAGCCGCAACCCATTTGTTGAATTTCACTTGATTAAAAGGAATGTCATCGTTCCCCTTTTTGGGGACAACCATCATCACTGCTGATATGAGGGCTAAAATTCCGTAGATTAAATTCACTCCACCTTCAGACATTAATTTAGATCCATATCCACCGATAAAGCTACCAATTAAGCTAGTAACCCCCATATACGCAATCAATCTTTTATTTAAATATCCGCCCTTCCGATATGCCCAAACACCTCCAATTGCTGCAAAAAACACTTGAACAGCACTTATACCAGAGACTTCATGGGCGCTAAATGTAGCTAGTCCAAATAATGGAGGTATATATAAAAGCATCGGATATTTAATAATGGAACCTCCGATTCCAAGCATTCCTGATATATATGAGCCGATGAAACCTATTAGAAAAATAACGATGACTAATGTCAGTTCCATATCTACTGTTCAATCCTCCTAGAGAAAAGCGAACCTTTAGTGACTCCTCTTGTCCCCTTTCACAATATATGCACGTCCCCCTTATACTACATGGGATAGCATAATTAAAAATATAGAAAAAACACCTCCAATTGTATAATGTATCTACACAATTGGGGTGTATATAAGCTTGCATCGATTTACTATATATTTTCTTCAGAGGCGATAGCATCAGCCTTCGTTACGTGAACAGTCCCATATGGATGTTCAGGCGGTGCATAAATTGAATAAAGCTTTAGTGGGGTGTTACCAATGTTCGTAACATTATGCCATATCCCTGCAGGTACCATTATGGCAGAATCATCCCACACACGTCTTACATAATTTAAATTGTTTTTACTCTTTCCCATTCGGACTATGCCGTACCCTTCCTCAATCCGTAAAAATTGATCATGGGTAGGATGAACTTCCAAGCCGATATCTTCACCTATATTAATACTCATCAAAGTGACCTGCAAGTGACGACCAGTCCATATGGCAGTCCGGAATGTGTTATTTTGTTTAACAGCTCGATTAATATTGACGACGAAAGGTTTTTTTCCCTTATCTTCCAATATAGTGTCGACATTTCTTTCAGTATTTGGATAAGGCCAAAATTGATGTGGACAATGTACTCTATTTGACATACACCAATACATGGGACCCGTCATACTTCCGTAATGACCCATCGTGACATTCGGATAAGACTGATAAGAAAAGTGATTCATATACTTTTCCTCCTCAAGAATGATTACAAAATCATCATATGCCTACCCATTAAGAAAGTCACTGTTAGTCTAATCTATTCTCTTTTAAGCTTCTCGTGTTTGAATCGATTCAGTAATAGCCATTATAAATTCCTCTAATGGTTGCGAAGTGGATTTCTTTTCGCCATACTTTCTAATATTTACAGTTTGTGATTCAATCTCTTTATCACCAACAACGAGCATATATGGTATTTTTTGAATTTGTGCTTCACGAATTTTATAGCCCATTTTTTCATTTCGACTATCAATTTCAACACGAACTCCTGCCCGAAGTAATCTATCCTTCACTTCATTCGCATAGTCTAAATGTGCATCAGCTACAGGAATAATTTGTGCTTGAATCGGTGCAAGCCACGTTGGAAATGCACCTTTATATTCTTCAATCAGAAATGCAACGAAACGCTCCATCGTCGAAACGACACCACGATGAATGACGACTGGACGGTGTTCTTGTCCATCTTCACCAATATACGTTAAATCAAATCGTTCCGGCAATTGAACATCAAGCTGAACGGTTGATAATGTTTCATCTTTTCCAAGCGCTGTTTTAACTTGCACGTCAAGCTTCGGTCCATAAAAAGCAGCTTCCCCTTCTGCTTCAATATACTCTAAACCAAGGTCATCCATTGTTTCCTTAAGTATGGTCTGTGTTTTCTCCCACATCTCATCATCATCAATATACTTCTCTTTATCATTCGGATCGCGGTAGGAGAGTCGGAAATAATAATCATGAATGTTAAAATCCTTGTAAACTTCTTGGATGAGTTTAACAACCTGAATAAATTCTTCTTTGATTTGGTCAGGGCGGCAAAAGATATGTGCATCATTCAACGTCATGGAGCGAACACGTTGCAAACCAGCTAAAGCGCCCGACATTTCGTAACGATGCATCGTTCCAAGTTCAGCGACTCGATACGGCAAATTACGGTAACTGCGAATTTCATTTTTATAAATCATCATATGGTGTGGACAGTTCATCGGACGAAGAACAAGCTCTTCTGTTTCATCCATTTTCATCGACGGATACATATCTTCTTGATAGTGATCAAGATGTCCACTTATTTTATAAAGATCTACGCTCGCTAAGTGCGGTGTATAGACGTGCTCATACCCTAGCTTTTCTTCCAAGTCAACGATGTATCGTTCAATCGTACGCCGAATCGTTGCTCCTTTTGGCAACCAAATAGGTAATCCTTGTCCCACTTCTTGAGAAATTGTAAACAACTTTAACTCTTTCCCAAGCTTCCGATGGTCGCGTTCCTTCGCTTCCTCTAACAATCGTAAATGCTCATCAAGTTCCGACTGTTTAAAAAAGGCTGTCCCATAAATGCGTTGTAGCATTTGATTATCACTATTGCCTCGCCAATAAGCTCCAGCAACACTTAATAATTTAAAGACTTTGAGTTTGCTTGTCGTTGGAACGTGTGGCCCACGACAGAGATCAAAAAATTCCCCTTGTTCATAAATCGTTACTTCTTCACCCGCCGGGATGTCTTGGAGCAGTTCAAGCTTTAACGGGTCGTCAATTTCCTTGTACATCCGCTCAGCCTCTTCTCGGCTAACAACATGTCTACGAATTTCAAGATTTTCATTCACAATCTTGTGCATTTCTTTTTCTATTCTTTCTAGATCTTCTGTTGAGATTGACTCATCACATTCGATATCATAATAAAAACCATTTTCAATAACGGGACCAATACCAAGGTTTACATCTCCGTATAACCGTTTGATTGCCTGCGCCATCAGGTGGGCAGTACTATGCCGAATAACTTCAAGTGACTGCTCGTTCCGGTCTGTTAATATTTCAATCGCACCGTTCTCATGAAGCGGGCGTCGTAAATCAACTAGTTCATCATTTATTTTTCCAACAATCGCTTGTTTTCGTAAACTAGGGCTAATTGACGCCGCAACGTCTTCAATTGTCGTTCCATCGGAAAATGCTTTAACTGATCCATCAGGAAACGTAAACTGCAAATTTTCTCCCATTTCTTTACACTCCTCTTGTTTATTAAAAAATTTGTATTATTGTCTAGTAATCCTCACAGTTGAACAATACTGTGCGGTAGTGATCTGTTGATTTTCGCTC
>DKGN01000140.1 GCA_002453275.1 Caryophanales bacterium UBA6769 | reverse complement strand
CCATAAACAAGAGCGGAATGTAAGGAGGGGTTATTAAGCTCTTGTTTGAGGAGGATGAGAGAATCTTTTTCAATCGAATGTTCCATTTCATTTAATTTTTCTTCGAGAATGTTAAGTAAAAGTTCTTTCGTTACATTTTCTGTCGATCCGTATTTTAAGATTGAAAAGTGAGTTTTCGTGATGAATGGAATAGTCATGTGTTTAGCTAATATGTTTGTTTTTTCAACTAAAGATTTTGCAAGTGATTCTAAATCGATTTCGGTTTTCTCGGACATAAGTAACTCCGCATACATTTTCATAAAGTTTTTAATACAATACATTAGATCATATTTGAACGGGTCGAGCTTTTCACCATATAATCGTTCAATCATTAATAATATTGTTTTTTCATTTAATTTATCGTAGTAGCGCATTTTTATGAACAAGTCTTCATTAAATGTATGGGATTGTTCCTTTATGACAATTTTGGCAAAGTTTAAATGCTCGTATAAAGAATGATAGTTTGTATAATAAAATTCATATAGTAATTGCTCGTTATTTGTATTTTTGACCAAACGGTCAATATTTGAAATAAATTGAACCATAAAGTGGTCAATCAAAGTTATAATGAGCTCATCCTTAGATTTGAAAGATAGATAAAAAGCTCCTTTTGATATACCACAATGCTCTGTAATTTGTTGAATAGAAGTAGCTTCAAACCCTTGTTTAGCAAAGAGATTTAACGCTTTATCCATGATTAATTGTTTTTTGCTCAAATGTAATCTCTCCTATTCTTCCATTGACATATGACCAACTAGTCATTATTATAGTAGATATAGTTTTTTTGGTCAAATAGGGGAGTGGTGTGTGAATGAAGAAGTTTGTCAACTTTGCTGTAAGAAATAAATTAGCAATCTGGTTATTAACGATTATTGTAACGGTATCTGGAATTTATTCAGGTATAAAAATGAAAACGGAAATGCTTCCGGATATTTCAATCCCACATCTTATGGTGGTGGACGTATATCCTGGTGCAACACCAGAGCAAGTCATGAATGATGTGTCCATTCCGTTAGAAAAAACGATCGAAAATTTGGAAGATGTCAAAGCAGTGTATTCTAATTCTTATTCGAATATGGCGAATATCCAAGTAGAGTATGAGTATGGGATCGATATGGATGAAGCGACTCGAGCTCTTCGTTCCGCATTGGAAACTGTAACATTACCTGAAGATGCTCAGGAACCAGAAGTTACAGCGCTCAGCATGGATATGATGCCGGTCGTTGCGTTAAGTGTAAGCAGTGAGACGGAAAATATCGTTGAGCTTACATCTACGGTTGAAGAGGTCCTGCTGCCAAAGATTGAAAAACTTGATGGAGTTGCTTCATCGACGGTTGCTGGGCAGCACATTGAAGAAGTGGAACTTACATATGACCACGCAAAGATGAAAGAGCTTGAAGTCACGGAAGATGACGTGAAGCAAATGATCGAAGCGAGTGATATGGCGGTTTCCTTAGGGCTTCATGAGTTTGAAGAAGGGGGAAAAGCTGTAGCCATTGACGGGAAATTTATGACCGCTGATGAGCTAAAGGATATGCTCATTCCGGTTACTCCTTCTGCAACACAACCAATGCCCTTCGTGAAATTAAGTGACATTGCGAAGCTTGAAGTTGTAGGAAAAGTAGAATCGGTGTCACGTACAAATGGAAAAGACGCAATCGGCATTCAAATTACAAAAGGTCAGGAAGCCAATACGGTTGATGTTGTAAACCGTGTGAAAGATTTAATTAAAGAGGAAGAAAAAAGAATAGATGGCCTTGTGATTGATGTTAGTCTTGACCAGGGAGAACCGATCGAGGACTCTGTTTCCACAATGATGGAAAAAGCATTATTCGGTGGTTTAATTGCTGTTTTAATTATCCTTCTCTTTTTACGTGATTTTAAATCTACGATCATTTCAGTCATTTCGATTCCAGTTTCAATTTTCATCGCATTATTGCTGTTGAATTGGCTGGACATTACATTGAATCTAATGACCTTGGGTGCTGTTACGGTTGCAATCGGGCGGGTAATCGATGACTCGATTGTTGTTGTGGAAAACATCTACCGTCGCCTACATTTAAAGGATGAAAAGCTTCGAGGTAGGGAACTGATACGTGAAGCGACGATTGAAATGTTTAGACCAATTTTATCATCCACGATCGTGACGGTCGCTGTGTTTGCTCCGCTTATCTTTGTTGGCGGAATGGTCGGCGAACTCTTTATGCCATTTGCGTTGACGATGACGTTTGCACTTGGTGCATCGTTACTTGTCGCCATTACAATTGTTCCTGCACTTTCTCACTTTTTATTTAAGAAAAAGCTCTACGGTGAGAGGCAAGAAGGTCAACATAAAGGACCTGGCAAACTTGCGAATGTATATAAGAGATTCCTAGATTGGACGTTGAATCATAAAGTAATCACATCGATTGTTTCAATCGCTCTTCTCGTAGGAAGCCTAGCATTAACGCCATTGATTGGTTTTAGCTTTTTAGGCAGTGAAGAAGAAAAAGTAATGTACTTAACGTACACGCCGCAAGCAGGTGAGCTTGAGGATGAGACGTTAGCGAATGTTCAAGTTGTAGAAGAAGAGTTGCTTAAACGAGATGACATTCAAACGTTGCAACTATCAATTGCTGACTCAGGTGATCCGATGTCCGCTATGATGGGTGGCGGTTCGAACGGGGCATTAATGTTTATTACGTTCGATCCAGATATGAAAGATTTCCCTGAGGTCCGCGAAGAGATTCAAGACTATGTTTATGATATTGACCAAACGGGCGAATGGATAAGTCAGGATTTCTCATCGATGGGATTCGCGTCTAACGAAGTTAGCTATACGTTTTACAGTGAAAATCTCGACAAGCTAAATGAAGCAGTGACAGAAGCAGAAGAGAAACTGGCGGGAATAAAAGGGTTAGAAGACGTTTCGGCAAGTACAGAAGAAGCCTATGTTGAATACACATTTAAGGTAGAGCAAGACGAATTGTTGCAGAAAGGGTTAACGGCGGGTCAACTCGTCATGATGTTAAGCTCCGCTAATACCGCTGATGTATTAACAACCGTTGAAAAAGACGGAAATACATTAGACGTAACGGTGCAGCAACCTGAACAAGAGCAGTTCAAATCGATTGATGAAATGCTCGATATGAAAGTGATGACAGCATCTGAACAAGCCGTCCCATTATCCGATTTAGTGAAAGTCGAAGAAGGAACGACTTTGAACACATTGTCCCGAAGCAAGGGTGAGTATTACGCAACCGTATCAGGGGAAATCGTTGAAGATGATATATCGAAAGTAACGACTGAGGCGGATAAAGCGCTTGATAAGCTAGACTTACCAAAAGGTGTATCACTAGATATTGGTGGGGTAGCAGCTGACATGGAAGAAACATTTACGCAATTAGGGCTATCAATGCTTGCTGCGATTGCGATTGTCTACTTCATTCTTGTTGTAACATTTGGTGAAGGTGTGGCGCCATTTTCCATCTTGTTCTCCTTGCCATTTGCAGTTATCGGTTCATTCGTTGGATTATGGATAGCGGGTGAAACGATCTCTGTATCCGTGATGATGGGGCTGTTAATGTTAATCGGTATTATTGTCACGAATGCGATTGTTTTAGTAGACCGGATTGTCCGAATGGAGCGTGGCGGATTGGTCATGAGAGAAGCGATATTAGAGGCAGGTGCTACGCGTCTACGTCCTATTCTTATGACGGCGATTGCAACGATCGGGGCATTAGTTCCATTAGCTGTAGGAGCGGATGGTGGCGGCGGATTTATTTCAAAAGGACTCGCCATCTCAGTTATCGGAGGATTAGCAAGCTCAACGTTACTAACGCTCATTATCGTGCCGATCGTATATGAAATTTTATCGAAGCTCTTTAAGAAAAATCGAAAAGAAGAACTAGAAAATTAATGCTAACCAACCACTCATTGAAGTGATGAATGAAAGCAACAGGCTATTCCAATTAAAGTGGAATAGCCTGTTTTTTGATGAATGACCTTGGCGAACATTCTCTGAACAGAGGCTGCCATGCTATGCTATACGTAGAATGATCTAAAGTGGTGATTTGCATGAGCATTTTCATTTTTGAAGACGATGTCATTCAGGCTCAGCATATGAAGCGGCTTGTAGAGGACATTTGTGAAAAGCAACAGGTGCCATACGATTTTATTGAAGTAACAACTAGAAGAGAACGAATCATGGAAAAGCTTCCGCTCACATCGTATATTCCAATTTATTTCTTAGATATTGAAATAAAAGGCGAGGAACAAAAAGGGTTGCAAGTGGCACAAGAAATTCGCACATATGACACACAAGGCATTATCGTGTTTGTCACAACACATTCTGAATTTGCTCCGATCTCGTATCAATATATGGTCTCAGCGTTGACGTTTATTGATAAAGGGCTCGCTTATGAAGAACGGTATCGTTTATTTGAGCAATGTCTGCTTCATTATAAAGCACGTAATGAGGCAGAAATACCTGACGATGATTTGATTGTGGAAAATGCCAATGCGACTGTCCGCGTTCCGTTTTCATCGGTGGAGTATATTACGACAGACGGGGCGCACCGCCTAGCATTAGTATCGACAAAGCGAGTCGTTCACTTTTATGGCACGCTAAAAGAGATAGAAAGGTTGGATGAACGTTTACTGCGCTGCCATCACTCTTATCTCGTTAATAAGCTGCACATATTCGCTTATGATGCAACGGAAAAAATGCTCACTTTAAAAAGCGGTAAACAAATTCCCGTCTCGCGCCGAATGGTGCGTAAAGTACGCCAATTCGTGAAGGATGAACAGTAATGTTTATGTATGATCTTGTTGCCGTCCTATTCATCGGTATTAGCCATGTATTATTATACGTTCAATTGATTCGATATCACCGTCTGTCTTACCCGATGCTTATCGGATTAAGCGTCATTTTTACGATTTTATTAGGCATCGTTGTAACAGTAACGGGGTATCCTGAATTTAATATTATAATGTTTCTCCTATTTTTATTAAGCTTAGGCTTAATGAAGGACAAGCTTACGTTCATGCAAAACTTGTACTTCACGTTAGTTAG
>DKGN01000057.1 GCA_002453275.1 Caryophanales bacterium UBA6769 | reverse complement strand
TTTGCATTTTTTGCATTTGTTTCATCATACCGCCCATATTACCCATTCGTTTCATCATTGATTCCTCCCGTATTTTTAAATTCAATGAGTTCCTCACCAAAAAGGCGCTTTGCCTCTGAAATTAAAGGATCCTCTTCTTCCTTTTCATTCGTCTCAGCACTCGTTTCCTCCCGCTGATTTTGGATAAACGATTGCTTCACTTTCTCCCAATCATCCTCAACAATTGTGAGGTATTGCATCGGTTTTTTGTAAACAGCTTGAACTGCCTGCTTAACCGTTTCACGAATTTGATCTTTACTTGCCATTTGACTATGCATTTCATACGGAAATGCTAATAAAAATGTATCATCAGTACAAGCAACAGGTTGGCTATCCTTTAACCAAGCGTGGGCAGAGATTTTTTCACGACGAATCATCTCCATAATTTCTCCCCACACTTTTTGTAATTGGCTTAGCTGCTGCTTTGAGGCAGAGCGCAACATATGCTCAACTTGTGTAAGTGATTGCCTTGTACCCCGTCTCGGTTGTCGTGCGGTACGTTCTTTTCTTACGGGCTCTGCTTGGCTTTCTTTTCCCGCTAATTGTTCCTGGAGACGGATTATTTCAGAGTCTAATTGTTCAATTTTAGCTTGCATTTGTTCAATTTGTTCAGCGTTTGCCCCTAAGTCATGTTCATTGTTCTCGTGACAAATTTTCACAAAGGCCACTTCAACAAAGATCCGCTTGCTCGTCGTCCATCTCATTTCTTGTTGGCTATCATTTAATAGATGAATAACAGAGTAAATCCATTGTTTTGGACATTTTTCAGCGAGCAATTGAAATTGTTCATCCTCATTTGACCGTTCCTGCACTTCCTCAAGATTCGGAGCTGTCTGAAACAGTAATAAATCCCGCAAATAAAAAATCAAATCCTCTATATACCTCGCTGGATCTTTACCATGCTCATGAATTTCTTCAACGACTTGCAATGCTTCTTCAACGTCCTGCTGAAGAAAAGCCAAAATTGTACGCGCCAAAATCGATTCTGACACTGTTCCCGTTACAGATAACACATCATCAACAGTAATTTCACTGTCACTAAAAGAAATGACTTGATCTAAGATGCTCAACGCATCGCGCATTCCACCTTCGGCTGCTCGAGCGATGAGTGATAATGCAGCATGTTCTGCAACAAATTCCTCTTTACTTAAGATCATTTCCATTCGCTGAACAATCGCTTGATTTGAAATTCGTTTAAAATCAAATCGCTGACAGCGCGAAATGATCGTTGCTGGAACTTTATGCGGTTCCGTCGTTGCCAAAATAAAAATGACGTGTCGGGGTGGTTCTTCAAGCGTTTTCAATAAAGCATTAAAAGCTTCTGGCGAAAGCATATGCACTTCATCAATAATATACACTTTACTTGTCGCTTGTGAAGGGGCATATTTCACTTTATCACGAAGGTCACGAATGTTATCGATTCCTCGATGGGATGCAGCATCGATTTCAATAACATCTGGATTAGAAGCATCTGTAATGCTCAGACAATTGGAACATTCATTGCACGGCTCTTGCGTTGGGGACTGTTTACAGTTCACCGCTTTCGCAACAATTTTTGCTGCCGTCGTTTTACCAGTTCCACGTGGACCTGTAAAGAGATAGGCGTGGGAAAGCTTTTGAGAAACAATTGCATTTTGTAGCGTTTTCGTCACATGATGCTGTCCAATTAAATCTTCAAACCGTTTTGGCCGCCATACGCGGTAAAGCGCTTGATAACCCATTGCCATCCCCCTCATGAATTCTTATTCATTATACTGGTTTCCTTTTGTTTTTTCAAAATGAAAACTCACTCTTCGCAGAGTGAGTGTAAGTTTATATTTTAAGCTGTCGTGCACCTTCCGTCGATAAAACCAAACTAAGCGTTACGTAAGTAGTTAGCTCGATTCAGGCAACCCTACGGCACACAGAAGTGCCCACTTACTGCTGCTTCCTTCCGGACCTGACAGGGTTCATGAGTTTCCGTTGCGTAGGACCCAAATGTCAACACCACTTTCTTACGTCAGACCTTAGCCCAGCTAAACCTCGGGAAGGAGTTCAGCCTCGCTCTAGCGGATTGCGAGTACAGGGCACCGCTACCTCCCCGCCTAGCACGACAAGTTTGTTAACATGATGTAATAAAAATATATTTTTTTAGATTTTAGGTGAACATGTTCACCTAAACGTGTGCTATTTTTCAATTCGTCCCCTTCAATTAATCTTGACTACGTCTACAAGAGGGGCAACAATTAATATACCATACTTGAGCATGAATTTCAATTTCCTCGTTCTTCCTTCTTCTGCTTTTTTTCATATCTTAGTTTCCGGAAAAAATCTCGCAAAAGTTCACCGCATTCTTCTTCAAGAACACCTTGTACAACTTCCGCACGATGATTAAATTGCTCTTCTTCAAGCAAATTCATCAAGCTCCCCGCGCAGCCACCTTTCGGATCGTATGCACCGAACACAACTCGGTCAATTCGCGACATAACAATTGCTCCTGCACACATCACACACGGTTCAAGCGTCACGTACAATGTGCAGTCCGATAGGCGCCATGTATGTAGCTTACGGCACGCTTCATCAAGGGCGAGTAGTTCTGCATGAGCAACGGCACGCTGTGCAGTCTCACGTAAATTGTGTGTAGCACTAATGATTTCTCCATCTTTTACAATAACTGCCCCAATGGGAACCTCACCGAGTGCTTCTGCTTTTTTTGCTTGATCTAGCGCGTATTGCATCCAATGCGCATCATGAGTCTCGTTCATTCTGACACCTCATTACATTCTTGCTCACTCGATTATACACGTTTTCCTAAAAATAAAAAGTCGTTCAGCGATTAAGAACAGCTTTCCTTCCTTCTAGCAAATCATTACACCCGCTTGCGAACGATAAAATTATCTTGCAAAAGCAGCCAATTTTGTGGAAATTCTCGACCTAATACCCAATAAAAGAAGCCGCGTATCCCTAATTCCTTCACTAAGTTAAACTTAGCTTGAATACTTCGAGCGTCTTCAAACCAGACGACGTGTTGGCGTCCTTCTTCATCTGTATAGTAAAAAAACGGGGCTTGTGAAGTCGTATCATATTGAATGCTAGCATTGTAACGTGCAGCAAGTTGAATCGCCTGTTGAGGGCTTATTGACCGAGCGAATGGTCCACCTTGTACAAACGGAAGTGTCCAATCATAGCCATAAAGCGGAATGCCCATCATAATTTTATCTTTTGGTACGACTGAAATAGCATAGTCCATCACTTTTCTCACTTCATTGATTGGAGAGACAGCCATTGGAGGTCCACCTGACCATCCCCACTCATATGTCATAACAAAAATGAAATCAACGATTTTCCCTTGTGCCTCATAATCATGACCTTCAAATAACACACCCTTCTGTTCACTACTTTGTTTCGGGGCAAGAGCAGTTGATAAAAAATAATTATATTGCTTCAATCGGTCACGGGCTTTTTGTAAAAATTGGGTGTACCGTTCGCGGTTTTGAGCACCGACATATTCAATGTCAAAATCAATTCCTAAATAGCCTTTCTGTTGCATAATCCGAATGGCCTCATCCAAAATTTGATTTTGTAATGTGTCATTTGTTAAAAATTCCGTTGCAAGTTCATTCGTAAATGTTCCTTCCTCAAAATTTGAGATAACCATTAACGGAACTGTGCGGTGTGCATAAGCGGCATTAATCAATGCTTGATCATTTTCAACAGGGTCAAGTGTTCTATTTCGATTAATCGCATATTGAAAAATAGCTAAAAATGTTAAGTGTTCTGCCGTCTGATTAACGACTTGCTCTGATTGTGTACCGGTAATCTTTGGATCAATATAAGCCGAAACATCAACAACAGGGCGCTGCTTTTGAGGGATATACAGTCGATAGCCAATTGACAATGCTTGTGGATTTGTAATTCGATTCACCCGGATTAATTGTTCTAAAGGAATGCCATACTGCCGACTAATTGTAAACAACGTTTCTCCCGGCGCAACCCAATGATAACTTCCAAAGATAGGAATGACGATCGTTTGACCAATGACTAAACGGTTCGGATTCGGAATTTCATTAGACGTGATTAACTCATTTACCGACACTCCATACGCTTGCGAGATTTGAAATAACGTTTCTCCTTGCTGTACAACATGAATTTGCATTTTTCTTCCTCCCACACTTTTCTTCATTTATTCGTATGTGTGAAAAAGAGAAAAAGACACAAAAAAGGATACGAATCATCGATTCGTATCCTTTTTCTTTTCTATTGGATCCATTCATCAACAAGATCACGGTTTTCTTCAATCCATTGTTTGGCTGCTTCTAACGGATCACCTAGTTCTAATCCGAGTGTCATTAACTCACCTAATGAATCATCATCCATCTTCCAGTTATTCATCCATTGCACCACTTCCGGGTGGTCATCTTCAAACCCTACTCGTGTCGCGAAATAACTGTCATCACCTTCGCCATACACCAACTTTGGATCTTCTAAATATTTTAAATCATATTCGGAGAAAATCCAGTGTGGATTCCAAAGTGTCACAACGATTGGTTCTTTATTTTCATACGCCTTTTCAAATTCACTTAACATTGCAGGTTCCGAGCTATCAATCAACTCATACTCTAATCCATATTCTTCAATTGCTTCTTTCGTTAAGCTCGTAACACTTGCTCCTGCATCAATTCCAACGATACGGCCATCGAAAGTGTCTATATTATCATTTAATTGTTCAAGACTATCGATATCAAGATACTCGGGAACGGCTAAACCCATTCCTACGTCTTCATACCAAACTTCTTTTAACTCAACTTTATCCTTATATTCATTATAATAAGGTTCATCCATAGTCGGTAACCATACTTGTGCAGCGATATCAAGTTCGCCTTGTGCAAGAGCTGCCCATACAGGTCCCTTTTCAAGTTGATGCAATTCCACCTCATAGCCTTGTTCTTCTAACAGCACTTTCCACATGTTCGTAACTGCAATATAGTCAGCCCAATTGTTAACACCTAAATTAAGGGTTCCTTTGTCTTCTGCCGCTTGCTCCGTTCCTTCTCCACTTTCTTCCTTTTTGTCTTCATTTCCACTGCCACAACTAATAAGTAACACAGTGGCAAACATCATTGTAATAAATAATAGTAAACGTTTTTTCACAATTTATAACCTCCAAAAAGTCTGTAAGGTACTAGTATAAATCAAAAAATAGATTATAACAAAAGTACATATACGTATATATTGAGATTTAACGTTATATATCGTGATGACGACCGACCTCATACGACTTTTAAAATAATTATGGAATTTCTTGAGCGATAATTAGCCTATGCTTATCTATAAGACATTTGACTTACACAATCAGTGCTAGGAGGTCGACGCTCTATCCACTAAGACTATTGGGCCAAGAAAAACAAAAAAATTCGTTACAACGTAACGAATCCTTCAATTTAGATTTATGGCGGAGGAGGAGGGATTCGAACCCCCGCGAGCCGCGAAGCCCCTGTCGGTTTTCAAGACCGATCCCTTCAGCCGGACTTGGGTACTCCTCCGTATTTTTTATTTGTGACACGAGAAATATATTACTACACGGTTCCTTTATTGTCAACCACAAATGATCAACATTTACAATTTAATGAAGTCCATTGAATATAATAAAATTCTTGTTTAAAAACAAGAAGCAAGGCAGACAATCAGATCTGCCTTACTTATTATTTAATCGTATCTTTCCCACCCATATACGGTTGCAGTACTTCTGGTATTTCAATTGTGCCGTCTTCTTGTTGGTAATTTTCAAGGATGGCGGCGACTGTACGACCGATCGCAAGGCCTGATCCGTTCAACGTATGCACGTATTCAGGTCGTGCATCCCGATCACGCCGGAAGCGAATACCTGCACGCCTTGCCTGGAAGTCTTCGAAGTTACTGCACGATGAAATTTCCCGGTACGTTTCATAGCTCGGTATCCATACTTCAATGTCATATTTTTTCGCTGCTGTAAAGCCTAAATCACCGGTGCACATGCTCATAACACGGTATGGTAACTTCAACAGTTGCAATACTTTCTCAGCGTGTGCAGTTAGTATTTCTAACTCCTCATAAGAATCCTCAGGCTTCACAAAGCGAACAAGCTCAACTTTGTTAAATTGATGCTGACGAATGAGGCCGCGCGTATCTCTTCCCGCTGCACCTGCTTCAGAACGGAAGCATGCACTATATGCAGTGTACGCTTTCGGCAATTCATCTTCTTCTAATATTTCATCACGATGCATATTCGTCACAGGCACCTCTGCAGTCGGAATGAGAAAGTAATCTTCCTCGCGAATTTGAAAAGCATCTTCTTCAAATTTTGGAAGCTGTCCAGTCCCCGTCATGCTCATCCGATTTACTAAATATGGTGGAAGTACTTCCACATATTCGTGTTCATCAGCATGCAAATCCATCATAAAATTAAGCAGCGCACGCTCAAGCCTAGCACCAAGTCCTTTATAAAACACGAATCGACTACCTGTCACTTTCGCTGCCCGTTCAAAATCTAAGATGTTTAACTCATCTGCAAGATCCCAATGGGTTTTCGGTTCAAATGAAAAATTACAGAGTTCTCCCCATTTCCGTACTTCTACGTTGTCATTCTCATCTTTTCCAATCGGTACACTCTCGTGAGGCACGTTCGGTATTTGTAAAAGCAATTCTTGTAATTGTTCTTCGACCTCACGCAATTCATCATCAAAAGCTTTAATTTTATCTCCAACGTTTCGCATTTCTGTAATCAATTCATCAGCATCTTGCTTTTCGCGTTTTAACTGTGCAATTTTTTTAGAAACTTCATTTCTTTCCTTTTTCAATCGTTCTGTTTCTTGAATTAAATTTCGTCTCTTTCGGTCAAACTCATCGAATTGTTCAAGCCCACTTAAATCTTCTCCACGGGGTTTCAACTTTTCTTTAACTTCGCTAAAATTTTCCCGTAATCGTCGTATATCAAGCATTATAATCCCTCCTAATTTTATGTAAAAAAGACAAAAAGCTCCCGTCTCCTATAATAAGAGACGAGAGCTTACTCCCGCGTTGCCACCCTACTTGCGAGACGAATACAATTCGCCTGCCACTTCAAAGGATAACGGTCCTATTCCGGAAATACTTACTCTCTTTCAGTATTTCAGCTCTAGAATGGATTCACATGAATTTTCGATCGGTTCACAGCGACCACCGACTCTCTGAACAAAAATACATGCTACTCGTTTCTGTCATTGCTTTTATTATTTACCAGCCACGTTCCTGCATGCGTTGAGCAGGATCAAGTGTTGAAATATCAATCCCTTTCATTGCGGCTCCTAAGTCTTTCGATAAGTCAGCGATGAGGTCGTAATCTTGATAATTCGCCGTTGCTTTCACAATGGCGCTCGCATAACGCTCTGGGTTATCTGATTTAAATATACCGGAACCGACGAACACACCGTCTGCACCAATTTCCATCATGAGCGCTGCATCAGCTGGTGTTGCGACACCACCTGCTGCATAGTTCACTACAGGTAAGCGTCCAAGCTCTTTCACTTTCAGAAGCAATTCAAATGGTGCTTGTAAATTTTTTGCTTCGGTCATAAGTTCGTCTTCAGACATGTTTGCAACTGCGCGAACTTGCTTTTGAACGAGACGCATATGTCGAACCGCTTCAACGATGTTTCCCGTTCCTGGTTCACCTTTTGTTCTCAGCATCGATGCCCCTTCACCGAGGCGTCGTAGTGCTTCACCTAGATTACGTGCACCACAAACGAATGGGACAGAATATTTACGTTTGTCAAGATGGTACTCTTCATCAGCTGGTGTTAATACTTCACTTTCATCAATGTAATCAGCGCCTAATGATTCAAGAACTCGGGCCTCAACAATATGCCCTATTCTCGCTTTCGCCATAACAGGGATCGATACGGCCTCTAACACTTCCTCAACAATCGTCGGATCTGCCATCCGTGCCACTCCGCCTGCTGCGCGAATATCCGCAGGAACACGTTCAAGTGCCATAACCGCAATTGCTCCTGCCGCTTCTGCTACTTTAGCTTGCTCTGCATTGATAACGTCCATAATGACGCCACCTTTTTGTATTTCAGACAATCTAGTATTTGTACCGTGCTCTTTTGACATCCTTATTCCTCCCAAATTTTAAAAGAATTTCATCGTAAGGAAAATGACTAGCCATTATTTGTTTACTTACCCGTTATCTTATCCAATATTCCACCAAAAAAATTTCCAATTGAACGCATACCTAGTGTAAGCCAATTTGCTTTTTTCACTTCTTCTTTTGTAACTAGATTAGCGGTTGTACTATTATCGGTAATAAAACCATAATCCGTACCTTCACCGGTATACTCAATCGTCACCGTTCCAACCTTTTCGCCTTTTTTAATCGGGGCAACAATTTTCCCATTATCAAGCTTCTTTTTATCCAATGTAACCTTTGCACTGTATTGGTCTTTTTCACTGTTACGTATTAGGATACTTAACCCAGACTTTACTTCAACGGGGACTTCTTTTTGTTTACCTTTGACAACAGGGATCGTTTCATTCTTTTTAAATTGGTGTCCTTTTGCAACGATTTCTTGCTTCGTAAAATTACTAAAACCCCAATCATATAATTTCGCCGTTTCTCTAAAGCGAGAGATCATCGAATTCGTTTTCATAACGACTGAAATGAAACGGATATCTCCTTTTTTCACTGTTCCCGTAAACGCTGCTCCAGCTAAGTCTGTTGAACCTGTTTTCAAACCATCCACACCTGGATAAGCTAAATCTAATCCTTCAAGCATCCAATTCCAATTTAACATTTCTAATGGTTTGTCAAGACCTTTTGTAAAATTTTTAACCGGAATACTTGCCGTTTCTAACACGTTCGGATGATCGTGAAGCAAGTGGTAAGCAAGTCGTGCCGTCGAGCGAGCGGACATCATATTTTCCTCTGTTTCTCCCCCTGCAGGATGCTGACCAAATAAATCTTTATTGTTCAAACCAGTCGTATTGACGAACGTTACATCTTCTAAGCCAAGTTCTGCTGCTTTTTCATTCATAAGCTTAACAAAATTCGCTTCCGAGCCTGCAACTGCTTCCGCTAATGCAATTGTCGCACCGTTTGCAGAATAAATTGCCATCGCTTCATAGAGCTCCTGGACTGTATATTTAATATCACCGAGAAGTGGAACATTTGACAAATTATAATCTTGTGAAGCTTTTTGTGCATATTCGCTAATGGCCACTTCTTGTTCCCATTTCAATTCTTTATTTTTAATTGCTTCTAAGACGAGGTATTCCGTCATCATTTTTGTCATACTTGCAATCGCAAGTTTTTTATCTGCGTCTTGCTCATACAAAATCTTACCTGAATCTGCATCAATTAAAATTGCTGCTTCTGCTTGAATATCAATACTCTCTTGCGCTTGTACATCAATCGGTGTTGTAAACATATGTAAACCAATGATTGCAGTAAATAACAAAAGCATTCGAACAACTTTCATTCCCTAGTACCTCCCTAGCAATTTGCACATTTGCTATTTTATCATATAATCTTTTAAAAAAATAGATAGAGGGAGAACCCTCTATCTAAAAAACACACATATAGAAGACGTGGAGGTCTATTCAACTAATCAAAAAAATAGTTTGGCGCTTCTTTCGTTACTTGAACGTCGTGTGGATGGCTTTCTTTTAAGCCTGCATTTGTAATTTTTGTGAATTTACTTTCTGTTCGCAATGCTTCAATGGATTCAGTTCCACAATACCCCATCCCTGCGCGTAATCCACCAACAAGTTGGTGGATCGTATCGGCAAGAGGACCTTTGTATGGAACTCGACCTTCGATCCCTTCAGGTACAAGCTTTTTATTGTTTTCTTGGAAATAACGATCGCTACTTCCTTTTTCCATCGCAGCGACAGATCCCATTCCTCGATACACTTTAAATTGTCTACCTTGGAATATTTCCCTTTCACCAGGACTTTCTTCAACTCCTGCTAGAAGGCTACCGAGCATGACCGCATTTGCACCAGCTGCAATAGCTTTCACAATATCTCCAGAATATTTAATTCCACCGTCAGCGATTATTGGGACATTATGCTTTTGTGCTTCAGTTGCACAATCATAAATAGCAGTAATTTGTGGTACACCAACTCCAGCAATGACGCGTGTCGTACAAATGGAACCAGGACCAATCCCTACTTTAATAATCGTTGCACCAGCCTCAATAAGGTCACGAGTCGCTTCAGTTGTTGCTACATTCCCTGCAATAATATCGAGGTCTGGATACTTTTTGCGAATATCACGCACTGTTTCCAACACTCCAGCAGAGTGACCATGGGCTGTATCTACAACGATGACGTCAACCCCAGCTTCTACTAGCTTATCGACGCGTTGGAACGTATCAATCGTCACTCCAACGGCTGCACCTGATAGTAGGCGACCTTGTGAGTCTTTTGCAGAGTTTGGGTATTGAATCACTTTTTCAATATCTTTAATTGTAATTAACCCTTTCAAAAGACCGTTGTCGTCAACGAGTGGTAGCTTTTCAATCTTATGCTTTTGTAAGATTTTTTCTGCCCCTTTTAATGTTGTTCCGACAGGTGCTGTCACAAGATTGTCCTTCGTCATTACGTCACTAATGACGATGGAATAATCTTCAATAAAGCGTAAGTCACGGTTCGTTAAAATACCAACGAGCTTTTGATTTTCATCAACAATTGGCACACCGGAAATTCGATACTTACTCATCAAATGCTCTGCGTCATACACTTTTCGATCGGGAGTTAAATAAAATGGATCCGTAATCACTCCACTTTCTGAACGCTTAACACGGTCAACTATTTCAGCTTGTGCATCAATTGACATATTTTTATGGATGATACCAAGTCCACCTTGACGAGCGATAGAAATGGCCATATTAGCTTCTGTAACAGTATCCATCCCTGCACTTAAAATTGGAATATTCAATTGTAATTTATCACTTAACCTTGTTTTGACGGAGACATCACGAGGCAATACAGACGATTTTTGAGGAATTAAAAGGACATCATCAAACGTTAAACTCTCTTTTGCAAACTTATCCTCCCACACCAGCTTAGCATCTCCTTTATTATATTCTGCCTAAAGATTAATTAGTAGCTTATCAATTGGGTAAAATACTGTCAAGACAGCATTAATTTATTAGAGAATTCAAATGATTTCGAGGTGTTTTTATGCAAAATGAAAGTCATGTTTGGCGATCTTTCACTTCCTTTCAATCAACCTCTTTTGTACAAACATTTTTGTATGAAGCGTACACGCAACAATCGATCCAAAATGCTGACGTCAAAAGCTATGACAATTGCTACGCTTTCATCTACTACCTTGAACATGGGAAAAAGTACTATCAACTTGCACAGATGGCACCGAATGAGATTAAACCAATGTTGCTTTTTTACGGAATGGTTCAACTGATTAAAGCGTGTATATTAACAGTTGATCCAGACTATCCTGCAACGACGGCCGTGCTTGCTCACGGCGTTTCCACGAGAAAGCGAAAGAAACAAAATTATTCTTTTTTACAAGACGAAGTCAAAATTCAAAAGGATGGATTGTTGCGCCACTTTGCGCGTTCACTATTTTCCTTTAACATCCTTCGCTTCGATCGCCTATCCATGGAATCACTATTTGCCAGAATACCAGAAATGAACCTGTTATTTGCTTACATAAATAAAAATGAGCCAAGCAAATCTGTGAAAATAAACGACAATATTATCTATTTACAAGCAACGGTGCTTGATGATTTAAACATGACTAGGCGAAGATTCAGAGAGTTCTTCCATGATAATAGCGTGCATGCTTGTTCATTTGAAGAAAATGATACGGTTATATTTCATGAAGATGCACAACTTACACCGCTTCAATGTGCTCCGTTTTTTTTTCATCGAAACGGACAATATTATCTCCCGACAAAACGCGATTTATTTCATTACGTTCATGAAATTATTGTCCATTACTTAATACTGTATAATTTAAGTATGATCTGTCGCTATGAAACAGAGTGGTGGAACGACTTATTTCATACATTTTCTAGTAATGACCTGCCTTTTATTCAACAATTTCTTTCGGTGACAATCGAAAAAGTACCGTTTCTTCTTTCTCTTTATTTACAACGATGGGTGAATGAATGAATGGACGAAAAACGAAGCTAGCCATAGCTTCGTTTCTCAATTTTTCATTATTCTTCCTTGTCATCATGTAATTCTTCGTCAGTTTCTATTGGTGTGCTCTCATCGTGTTCGAGAGTTTCATCTTCCTCACTATTTTCCTCTTCATCATCGATATTTACTTGCGCAACGGTTCCAACTTTCTCACCTTCGTCAAGACGAATCAATCTGACCCCTTGTGTGTTTCTTCCCATTTGTGAAATTCCATCGACTGATGTGCGAATAATAATTCCACTTTCTGTAATGATCATGAGATCGTCTTCTTCAGATACCGTTTTTAAGGAAGCAACGAGTCCATTTCGTTCAGTAATATTAACTGTTTTAATTCCAGAGCCACCACGACCTTGGAGGCGATATTCTTCAGCTGGTGTACGTTTACCGTAACCTTGTTCAGTTACGATGAGTACATCTTCATCTTCTTGTAATATACCCGCTCCGACGACTTCATCTTCTTTTTGTAGACGAATGCCTCTCACTCCAGCCGCAGTACGTCCCATCGAGCGAACATCCTCTTCATGGAAGCGAATAGCCATTCCTTTTCTCGTGCCGATAATGACGTTTTGATTTCCATCTGTTAAGCGGACTGCGATTAATTCATCATCTTCACGGAAATTGATCGCAATTAATCCGTCCCGACGAATGTTGGCAAAGGCTGGAAGGTCTGATCGCTTCGTCACTCCGTTTTTCGTTACGAAAAGTAAATACCAACCTTTCGTAAATTCCCGAATCGGGATAACAGCTGTAATCTTTTCATCTTTTTCAATTTGCAATAAATTAATAATTGGAATCCCTTTTGCAGTCCGACCATAATCAGGGATTTCATAGCCTTTTAACCGATAAACTTTTCCTTTGTTCGTAAAGAAGAGAACTGTATCATGTGTTAAGGTCGTAAATAAATGTTCAACAAAATCGCCTTCGTTCGTTCCCATCCCTTGAACACCACGTCCACCTCTTCGCTGGCTTCGGTACGTGTCAATCGGCAATCGCTTAATATAGCCATTATGTGTCAATGTAATAATAATATTTTCCTTCGGAATTAAATCCTCATCTTCAATCAGATTGAAGCCTACTTCAATGGACGTGCGACGTTCGTCCGCATATTTTTCCTTCACTTCGATTAATTCTTCACGAATAATTTCAAGCACTTTTTCTTCATCCGCTAAAATTGCTTTTAATTCAGCAATAAGCTTTACAAGATCTTGATACTCACCTTCAATTTTGTCTCGCTCTAATCCGGTGAGACGCTGTAAGCGCATATCAAGAATCGCTTGAGCCTGTTCATGAGTTAACGCGAATTGATTCATCAGGCCTTCTCTCGCAATTTCAGTCGTCTGTGAGGCACGAATGAGTGCGATGACTTCGTCTAAATGATCAAGTGCAATCCGTAGCCCTTCAAGAATATGAGCACGAGCTTCAGCACGCTTTAAATCAAATTGTGTTCGTCTTCGCGTGACTTCCTTTTGGTGCTCTAAATAATGATACAAACATTCTTTTAACGATAGTACTTTTGGACGTCCGTCAACTAAAGCAAGCAAATTAATTCCAAAGCTTGTTTGCATCGCTGTTTGTTTGTACAAATTATTCAACAACACATTCGCGTTCATGTCGCGACGAACTTCAATGACAATTCTCATTCCATTTCGATCTGATTCATCGGCTAAGTGTGTAATACCATCAATGCGTTTATCACGAACGAGTTCAGCAATTTTTTCAATTAATCTTGCTTTGTTTACTTGATATGGTAGTTCACTTACGATAATTGTTTTTGTACCGTTAGCGTGTTCGGTAATCTCCGCTTCTGCTTGGATGACGATTGAACCTCTGCCCGTTTCATACGCTTTACGAATCCCTTCTCTGCCCAAAATTTTCCCTGCAGTTGGAAAGTCAGGACCTGGAATAATCTCCATTAATTCCGGCAAACTAATCTCAGGATCACGGCTTAGGGCAAGCACACCGTCAATTACTTCCCCGAGGTGATGCGGAGGAATGTTCGTTGCCA
>DKGN01000027.1 GCA_002453275.1 Caryophanales bacterium UBA6769 | reverse complement strand
AAAATACACGTAGACTCCTGTGGGATTAAAGGCTCACCAGCCGCCCACGGAAAGCGAAGTGTATTTTCGGAGCGGTTCACGCTTACCTTTACTTTTAAGCTACCGCACAGTATATACGTACAATAACAAGCCATAGTTTTTTTCTTAGTGACAGCTAAAATAAAAAGCGCTCTTTTAAAAAGAGCACCTCATTGTTCTACTCATACGTCGTTAAGACAAAAATGTCGTAACCATCTAATTTACTTCTCCCATTAAGATACGCCAATTCAATGAGGAAAGCAATCCCTACAACGATGCCTCCTAATGACTCGACTAGCTTGATTGTAGCTTCTATCGTCCCGCCGGTTGCAAGCAAATCATCCGTCACAAGAACTTTTTGTCCAGGTTGAATTGCATCCTTATGTAACGTCAATACATCCTTTCCATATTCTAAGCCATAGTCTGTTTTGACGACCTCTCTTGGTAACTTCCCTTCTTTACGCACTGGTGCAAATCCAATTTCAAGCGCATATGCGACTGGACAGCCAAAAATAAAACCTCTCGCTTCTGGGCCGACAATCAAGTCAACCTCTTTTTCTTTAGCATAGTCGACAAGATCATCAATCGCTCGTTTGTACACTTGACCATCCTGCATAAGTGTTGTTATATCTTTAAATTTTACCCCATCTACTGGATAATTATCGATTACTGTAATATAAGGCTTGTAATCCATTACGTCATGGCCTCCTCAACATAAATGCCGTCATAAGTTTTTTGAAAGAAAGATTTGAGTTCATCGTAAGATGAGTACAATAATGTTTTTTCAACTTCGATCTCTTGTAGTTTTTTTTGATAAGTATTTGATTCGGTTAATGCCTTATTCACCGGATTTTCAACAAATAGAATAACTCCATCGTTTATTGTAACAAAGTCAAGTTCTGTAAACACCTTCGTCATAAATTGAAACGAATCGACTGTAAGTTCATACGTGCGAGCAAGCTGATCGAGAACTGATAACGCAAGTTGTTTCTCTTTTTTTAAAATAGCGTAATACAGCTTGAAATGTTCACGTGTAGGAATTGGCGTAAACAGATGATTCTCCTCATGATGAAAGACAGTATACGTTCGTTCAGGCGGATGAAGTAATGATTGATACCAATCAACTAAGGCTTTATTTGATTGAGGTAGGTCTAGCAGAATATGATAGCATCTCGCTTTATCAAAAGGACCGATGTCTAGAATTGGATTATATGCCAGATCTCCCCATTTGTTCAGCCCTAACAATTCAAGTGTTTGGGAACGAAAATAAATAAGCTGAACTTTTTCAGCTGGGAGACTATCCAGTACTTCACTAACCCGCTTCGTTCCACGAAAATCAAATAACTGCCAATCGTCAACGCTTAAGTCAGATAGCATTAGCTGTGGTTTCCGATATCCATTCCACTCATTAATGGACAACTCTCCAACCATACTAACCGTTGCCCCTTGACTTACATCGTGAAAGAGATGGCCAAAGTGAAAACCGACACCATCTAAAAGTTTATCTTCCGTCTTTAATTGAAATTTTAAATGGTTTTCTTTACTCCCAATTTTTCTGATTTGTTTCACTTGTTTGCTTGATAATAAAAACGTTGGAGCAGGATTACCGATACCGAAAGGAGCAAGTTGAGCTATTTCCTCCAACATGTCAAGTGTGACGTCTTCGATGTGACACTCTGTATCAATTGTCGTGATCGGGATGAAATCAGTTTCTTGTAATTGCTTTTCTGCCAATTCGTTTAATTTGATTCTTAGTTCTTCAGTTTGATGTACTGCGATTGTTAACCCTGCAGCCATCGTATGTCCACCAAAATTTATAAGTATATGACGGCACTCAGCTAAATTAGCATACAAGTTAAAATTTTCAATGCTACGTGCTGAGCCTGTCGCCTCTTTCGTTTCTGGATCGATAGCTAATACAACCGCTGGACGATGATAACGTCCAACTAATCTTGAAGCAACGATTCCTACGACCCCTGAATTCCAATCTTCCTGTGCAATCACAATCACCCGATCATTTTTGTAGTTTTGCTCTACAATTTCGACTGCCTGTTTCGTCATTTTCTCGACTAATTGTTGACGTTCTTTATTAAGCTCGTCAATATATTTGGCCCAATCATTTGCTTCCTCATCATCTGTCGAGATTAATAGCTGTAATGCAGGATCTGCCGACTCCATTCTTCCAGCTGCATTGATTCTTGGTCCAAATAGAAAACCGACATGTTCCTCGTTCACAGGCTTCCCGTTTAAACGACACATTTGAAGCAAGGCTCGGATGCCAGGCTTCGAACTTTTTTCAATCAAGGGAAGTCCTTCAAAGGCAATTTTCCGATTTTCACCCTTCAATGGGACTAAATCGGCAATTGTACCTATCGCGGCAAGATCGAGTAAGTGTATCGGCAGCTTGCCAAGCAATGCTTGAGCAAGTTTTAAAGCAACTCCAGCACCTGCAAGTTCTTTGAATGGATAGTCGCAATCTGCCTGCTTCGGATTAATAATTGCATAGGCATTAGGCAACTGTTCAGGAGGCTCATGATGATCTGTAATAATAAAATCAATATCTAGCTCTTTAGCGACGACTGCTTCGTGAGACGCAGCAATCCCGGTATCCACTGTTATGATTACGTCTACTCCTTGTTGTTTTGCCCAACGAAAAGCCGATTCATTCGGCCCATATCCTTCAGTGAATCGATTAGGTATATACGTTAATAAATCAGCTTCTAATTCTCGTAAAGCATAGACAAGCAAGGACGTGCTCGTGACACCGTCGGCATCATAATCTCCAAAAATTAAAATTCTTTCCCCTTCACTTACGGCTTGTTTTATTCGCTTAGTTGCACGGTCCATATCTTTTAGCAAAAACGGTTCATGATAGGAAACAGATTGTATATTTAAAAATTGGGATGCTTCATCAATCGTTTCAATCCCTCGTCCAATTAATAATCGCGCTGTGATATGACTAACGGGTAATTCATTTTGCAATTGCTTAACTTTTTCTTCACAGACATCTTTGATATGCCATCGTGTTGATGACTTTAACATAAAACAAATCACCTCTTAACCCAATCTTATTATACAAGAGTTAGGCAAGAGGTGATAGTCTCTTTTAAAAAACTTAATTTGTCTCGCTTACGACTTTTTGTTTTCTCTTCTTTAGTTGTTTCCCTTTCCACACTGCCCAAAGCTGTGCAGCGATAAAGAGTGAGGAATAGGTACCGAGTAACAATCCGATGACGAGTGCAATTGAAAATATGCCGATCGCTTCAGACCCAAAAATTGCAAGTGCAGCAGCTGCAAATAGGACAGTTAACACTGTATTGATCGAGCGAGTTAACGTCTGAATTAAACTTTTATTCACAATATGTGCAACTTGTTCAAACGTTCTAATTTTCTTTTCAAGCCGCATGTTTTCACGAATTCGGTCAAATGTAACGATCGTATCGTTAATTGAGTAACCGATAATCGTCAACACTGCAGCAATGAATGTAATATTCACTTCTAAGCGGAAAATACTAAACAGCGCCACCATAAAAAATGCATCGTGACAAAGTGCGATGATCGCGGCTAATCCCTGTCTCCACTCGAAGCGAATGGCGACATAGATGATAATCCCAACGAGCGCAATAAGAAGTGATATAAAAGCATTTTTGGCTAATTCCCTTCCGACTTGTGGGGACACTGTACTTACGTTAGGATCAACGCCAAATTTCGTCTCAAATTGTTCTTTTACGTTTGCAATTTCTTGTTGTGTTAATGCCTCTCTAAAATGTGCAACCGCAATTTCTCGTTGATCGCCTGCATATGTTATTTCATTTGGTTCAAGTTCAATTTCAAGAAATTCATTTTTGATCGTAGTTTCGCTTAGTCGATCCTCACTAGTCACTTCCACTCGAGATCCACTAGTGAAATCAGTTCCTAAATTTAACCCAAACACTCCTAATGCGATAACCCCTAAGATGAGGAAGATAACGGAAAAGGTAAAGAATTTGTTTCGGTGTTTCACAAAATCAAATCGAATGTTAACTTTCCGTTCTTCACCCTTTGCAAGGTTCGCAATTTCATGTTGTTTTACACCAAATAATCCTGGCCTATTATTTAACGCTTTACTCTTTACCCATAAGGAAAGTAAAAGTCTTGAGCCATAAACTGCCGTTAAAAAGCTAACAAAAATACTTATAATTAACATGACTGCGAACCCTTTTACAGAGCTGGTGCCGTACGCAAATAAGACTCCTGCTGCGATTAACGTCGTAATGTTCGCATCAAGAATGGTTGTGAATGCTCGCTTTTCACCAAGCCTATACGCAGACATAATCGAGCGGCCAGCTTTAATTTCCTCTTTAATTCGTTCATATGTAAGAATGTTAGCATCAACAGCCATCCCGACCCCGAGCACGAGGGCTGCAATTCCAGGAAGAGTTAATACTGCGTTCATCCAGCCAAAAACAACGATAATTAAATAAATATAAATCGACAGCGTAATGACAGCAATTAAACCAGGAAATCGATAGTAGATGAGCATAAACAAGAAAATGAAGGCTATCGCGATCGCACCTGCTACGATTGTTTTCTCCATTGCTTGAAACCCGAACTGTGCACCAACTGATGTGGAGTACACTTCTTCTAGCTCAACAGGTAATGAACCAGCATTAAGGAGCTCGGCTAAGTTCGTTGCTTCTTCAACGGTAAATACTCCTTGTATCACGACATTCTTTTCATTCAAGACTTTAGATACGTTTGGTGCGGATAAAAATTTAGGTTCAGGCTTTGCCATTTCCTCTTTAAAAGAGTCGCCTTCTTCATAATCAAGCCAAATAACGAGTTGATTTTCTCCTGGTGGCTTATTTAAAATTTCCTCCGTTACTTTGCCGAACTTATTTGCATCTTTTAACGTCAAGGACACTTCTGGCTGATTCGCTTCACTAAACGTCAAGCTTGCGCCATTGCTTTCAAGATCGGCACCACTTAACATCACATTGTCATCGATATCACGGAACGTTAACTCAGCTTGCGTCGATAACAATTCACGAGCTTCATTTTGATTTTCAACACCAGCAAGTTGAACCCGTATGCGATTTTGACCTTCAATTTGTATATTCGGTTCTGAAACACCGATCACATCAATCCGATTGCGCAACGCACTTACAGTGCTTTTTAACGTTTCCTCATTAATTTCTTCATTTTTATTTGGTGGTTCAACTTCATAAAGAACTTCAAAACCACCTTGTAAATCTAATCCAAGTTTTATTTTGTCCGTCGCTTTATCTGATGTAAAACCAATAAGTAGCCCTATCGCAAGGACAACAGTAAAAAATATTGCTATGCGTCCTTTTCTAACCATATGTTCATATCCTTCCTATTCAAATTTCACTTTCCAAACAGTATACGATTTTCTTCATCTAAAAGATCAATGTTTGTCGTTGTCACAGCAGTTATCGTCAACCAATTCATATATTCATTTACGGAGAGTTTAAATATTGCTTCTACAAATTGATGAAGCTGATACTCCGTTTTTCTCCGTTCAAGCTTGGACAGTAAGCAATCCCAAATTTCTTCAGTAGAAGCGGTATCATACCCTAACAAATGAAATTCTTCCTTTTTACTAATTAATACAGGGTAAACCGTTTCTTTCCACTCAGATAGCTCTTTCACTTCTTTCATAATATCACCAACCTTAAAACAGTTCGTACGAGAATTTTTGTCATGGTTTGTACACCTTTAAGCATATACATAGTGATGAAAAAGATCCATTCTTTTTAAAAAAATGAATATGGAGGAAAAACAGATAAAATTTCATCATTGTCGTGTATACAGATTACTTAAAAGGAGAAAGTTGGGAGTAAGCCATGTCGAAACAGTCGTTTCTGCGCGGCACATTTATTTTAATATTTGCCGGATTTATAACTAAACTACTTGGATTTATAAACAAAATTGTCGTTGCGAGAATTATGGGGGATGAAGGTGTCGGGCTCTATATGATGGCGGTTCCAACATTTATTTTAGCTGTCACATTAACTCGACTTGGTCTTCCAGTTGCGATTTCAAAATTAGTTGCTGAAGCTGATGCTCAACATGATAGAAGAAAAATAAAATTAGTTTTAGTCGTGTCACTCTCTCTAACGATTGTGCTAAGTGTCATTTGGACAAGTGGACTTTTTCTCATTGCCCCCTTGCTGGCCAAAACATTTTTCACAGACGAAAGAACGATATATCCATTGCTGGCCATTGCCCCTGTCGTTCCTATTGTTGCCATTTCTTCAGTTTTACGGGGCTATTTTCAAGGAAAGCAAAATATGCGACCATCAGCTTATTCACAAGTCATTGAGCAAGTCGTTCGGATTGCGCTCGTCGCTTTTCTTACGATGTGGCTTCTTCCATACGGTGTAGAGTTTGCAGCCGCTGGTGCGATGATCTCTGTAATTTTCGGCGAATTAGCATCACTTATTTTCTTATTTTCGTCTTTTAAGATGACTAAAAAATTTAAACTAAGAGCAAGGTTTTTTCACCATTTAGCAGATGGTAAAGAGACGCTTCGTTCATTAATGAGTGTGTCATTACCGACAACAGGTAGCCAATTAATCGGATCGATTGCGTATTTTTTTGAACCGATTATCGTCGCCCAAAGCTTAGCAATTGCAGGGGTAATTCCTACACTGGCGACAAAACAATATGGGGCTTTGACAGGATTTGCTATCCCATTGCTTCTCTTGCCAAGCTTTGTTACCTATGCTATCTCAACATCACTTGTGCCAGCCATTAGTGAGGCAGCAGCTCAAAATCATTATCGCACAATTAATCATCGATTAAATCAAGCGATTCGTTTCTCATTTATTGCTGGAGGGCTTTCTTTCATCATCACTTATGTTTTTGCGTTTCCATTAATGGATTTAATTTATCAAGCTCCCCAATTTGCTATCTATGTACAAATTATGGCACCATTTTTCTTTTTTCATTACTTTCAAGGCCCGCTAGCCGCTTCATTGCAAGCACTTGGCTTTGCAAAGGCGGCAATGATTAATAGTTTAATCGGAGCTATTATTAAAATCGTAGCTATTTTTGTTTTAGCCTCAAACCCATCGCTTGGAATAAAGGGAGTGGCTCTTGCAATCTCGATAGGAATTGTGCTCGTCACACTTTTGCATTTAGCCACATTAATAAAAATTGCTTCTTTTAAAATACAACGTATCGATCTATTAAAATGTTTTGCTGCAACGATCCTTTGTTGGTTCATAGCTGAAGCTTTAAATATAGGCTTAATCGATAAAAGTAAACTCTTTCAAACAGTATCACTGACGATTCTTACTCTTACCATTATTTTCATAGCTGTATGCATTCTTATCGGAGCAATTAAAAAGGATGACTTTAAATCTATCCCGTTTCTCAATAAGCTCATAAAGTAAGCTCTCGCTAATCATCTTTTAAATCAACAAAAAACGTATTGTAATCATCAAGGGAACAATACGAAATATTTTTAATGTTATCATATCCAAGTTTTTTCAGTTGCTGTCGAAGCCATAACGGTGTTTTATTCAGCTTGCTAAGATTTTCTTCTTGAACTTGTCCATCAAGGATGAGCGGTAGGGGCATGATTGAGTTTGCGTCTTTTTTCTTTCCATCTTGCTTTTCCTTTTTCAAGACTGAAAGAGAACCAGAGGGCTCTAAAATTGCAAATTCCACGTCTTGGAGTCTCCCAATATCTTTCTCTCGCAGTTGGCTCAGTAAGTCGTGAAAATTATATCGTTGCCTTCTCATTTCTTTAATATTAATTTTACCCTTATCAATAAGCATAGATGGCTTCCCATCGAGCAGGTGACGGAGTTTTTCATTTTTTAAAGATAAAAATGACATCGTAACTTGAATAATGACTAATAATATCATCGGTAATACAGTTTTAAATAATGATGTTTTTGGGCTTTCTATCGCTATAACAGCAAGCTCTGCAATCATGATTGAAACGACTAAATCTATAACGCTTAATTGACCAATTTCTCTCTTCCCCATAATTCTGTACAACAAGACGATAAAAAAATACATAATAAACGTCCGTAACAAGATCATAGTCATCGATAAAACCACCACTCACATTTGATATCAGTACCTTCAAATTGTTCTGCTTTTATAGTTTTACCAACAAGCTTTTCTTCATGTTAGGGATGATTTGGTAAGTGGACATTCTAAAAGGCTTCATCAGGAATATAGTTAGTAATAATAAAGGGGGCAATAAGTTGGAAAAGGTTACGAAGGCTGTTGCATTTGGTTTACTCTTCATTTTTGTCATCATTTTCATCGTTGGCTTTATTCTCTCGCTTCTGCTTCAATTTACGAATGTAACGGAGCAAGCTTTAAAATGGACAACGGCAATTATTACATTTCTAGCTTTGTTTATTGGCGGTTTGATTGCTGGTGGTAAAGGAAAAGAGACCGGATGGATGTTAGGGGGGATAACTGGTCTTGCTTTTGTTGCAATTATTTTCTTATTTCAATTCCTCGGTTTTGATACAGGTTATAAATTAAAACAGCTACTATACCATCTTGCCTACATTCTAACAGCTGCTTTTGGTGGCATTATTGGTGTCAATCTTGGCGGGAAAACGGCAACAAAATAAAAAAAGTGAGCAACGACAGTGTTGCTCACTTTTTTTAGTCTTCCGATACTTCACGAATAGCTTGTCGATCGTATGTAAGCTTTGGACCATCACCTACTTGAAGCACGACTACATCTTCATCAATCGCATCGATGATGGCATGTAAGCCTCCAATAGTTACAATCTTGTCACCTTTTTTTAAACTGCTGTGCATTTCCCGCGTTTCCTTTTGCCTTTTTTGTTGCGGGCGAATTAACAGAAAATAAAGCACAACAAACATTAAAATAAGCGGTAAAAATCCTCCTAAACCTTCCATTTCCTCACTCCTTTTCTCCATTCTATGCTATATAGTAGCCGATCAAACATGCAATTTTAAAAATTTTTTGCATCCGGCTTATTAAAGCCGTACCGTTCAAAAAACTCCTCTTTAAAATCGAGTAAGTTGTCATTTTTAATTGCATTTCGAACCTGCTTCATTAATTCTAACAGAAAATGAAGATTATGGTAAGTTGTTAGGCGAAACCCAAACGTTTCATTCGTTCTCACTAAATGACGAATGTATGCCCGTGAATAAGTTTTACACACGTGGCATTGACAGTTCTCATCAAGTGGGCGGAAGTCCCGAGCATATTTTGCATTTCTGACCGTGAGCCTCCCATTTGAAGTCATACATGTTCCATTACGAGCAATTCGAGTTGGTAAGACACAGTCGAACATATCAATTCCCCCGATAACGCCATCAATTAAAGAGTCTGGTGAACCGACTCCCATCAAGTAGCGAGGCTTGTTTGTCGGTAAAAATGGAGTGGTGTATTCCACAATTCTGTTCATAATTGGCTTTGGCTCGCCTACGGATAATCCTCCAATCGCATAGCCAGGAAAATCAAGTGAGGTGAGATCCTCAGCACTTTGCTTTCTTAAATCTTCGAACTCACCACCTTGAACAATACCGAATAACGCTTGTTGCTGAACATTTTCATGAGCGTGCAAGCAACGTTCAGCCCAACGACTCGTTCTTTCCACTGAATCCTTCATGTACTCGTGTGTTGCAGGATATGGTGGACATTCATCAAATGCCATCATAATATCTGCACCAAGTGCCGTTTGAATTTTAACGGACTGTTCAGGTGATAGAAACAACTTGTCCCCATTTAAATGATTACGAAAATGAACGCCTTCCTCTTCAATTTCCCGTAAATCGCTTAAACTGAACACTTGAAAGCCGCCAGAGTCAGTTAATATCGGGTTGTCCCAGTTCATAAATTGATGAAGTCCTCCAGCCTCTTCGATAATGTCGTGTCCCGGTCTAAGCCATAAATGATATGTATTACTTAAAATGATTCCGGCCCCTATTTCATGAAGCTCTTCTGGACTCATCGTCTTCACTGTCGCAAGCGTCCCGACAGGCATGAAAATAGGCGTATCTACAGTGCCATGAGGAGTATGAAGCTTACCAAGTCGCGCTCCCGTCTGCTTACATGTTTTAATCAATTCATAACGTATTGCCGTCACGCTCGTACACTTCCTTCCAAAATCAACATTGCATCACCAAAACTAAAAAATCGATAATTTGCCTGTATTGCTTCTTCATAGGCAGTCATAATCATTTCTTTGCCGGCTAATGCCGAAACGAGCATCACTAATGAAGACTGTGGCAAATGAAAATTCGTAATCATCCCGTCAATTGCTTTAAATGAATAGCCTGGATAAATAAAAATATCTGTCCAACCCGCATCCGGCATAAATTTACCCTTTGTCGTGAAAATTGTCTCTAACGTTCTTGTTGTTGTTGTCCCAACAGAAATAATTCGTCCACCCTTTTTTTTCACATTCGTTAGCATGGATGCCGTTCCTTCAGATATTTGATAGAACTCAGCATGCATTTTATGATCTTGAACAACCTCTGTAGCGACAGGGCGAAACGTACCAAGCCCTACGTGAAGTGTCACATATGCGAGATGAACTCCTTTTTCTTTTAGTTCACTCAACAACCCGTCAGTAAAATGCAGCCCTGCTGTTGGTGCGGCTGCAGAACCTTCACGTTTCGCATAGACTGTTTGATAACGTTCTTGATCATCTAATTGCTCTTTTATATATGGTGGAAGTGGCATTTCACCTAATCGTTGTAATACTTCATAGAAAATCCCGTTATAGCGAAATTCAAATGTACGACCGCCATTCTCTCCAATAGAAGTGCACATCGCAGTTAACTCCCCATTCCCAAACGTGACTTCTGTTCCCTCTTGAATTCGTTTGGCTGGTTTGACAAGTGTATTCCACTCATCTCCTTCGATTTGATTCAAAAGCAACACTTCTACTTTCGCACCTGTGTCCTTTTTTATACCGTACAAACGTGCAGGTAAAACCCGTGTGTCATTCAGGACTAAGCAATCACCTTCGTTTAGAAAATCACCAATATTCCTGAATTTATTATGGGCAATCTTTTGTGATTCTGGGTCAACGATCATCAAGCGCGACGAGGATCGCTCTAGCAAAGGCGTTTGTGCAATTAATTGTTCTGGTAAATGAAAATCAAACTGTTTAACTTCCACTCTGTCAGCCTTCCTCACTTGTGAAATTCATATCGGATGAAACAAAAATAGTCGATCACATGTAGGAACGACTACTATACATTCATCATCTAAATTTCCCAACGATGTAAAAAATTAAAGTTAACACAACACTAATGACAATTGAAGTGACGACTGGAAAATAAAAGGTTGTATTCCCTTTTTTAAATATAATATCGCCGGGAAGCCTTCCAATAAAATGCATGAAAAAACCGATTAATAAAAAAATAACTCCGATTGTAATAAAAAATTTGGAGAATTCCACTATTCCGGCACCTCCAGATTAAAGTGGCGATACGCCAATGGAGTAACTACCCTTCCTCTCGGAGTACGTTGAATGAAGCCAATTTGCAACAAGTACGGTTCGTACACATCTTCAATCGTTTGGGGTTCTTCACTTATTGAAGAAGCGATAGTATCAAGCCCGACAGGACCACCCCTAAAACGGGTAATCATTCCTTTAAGTATTTTATGGTCAATTTGGTCAAGTCCTAAACTGTCAACCTGTAGTTTATCAAGCGAACTTTTTGCTACATTATACGTAATCGTTCCATCACCTTCGACTTGAGCAAAATCCCTCACTCTACGAAGCAAGCGATTAGCAATTCTTGGAGTTCCTCTCGCCCGCTTTGCAAGCTCAAGTGCTGCTCGCTCTTCTATCTCCGCTTCAAAAAGCTCCGCCGTTCGCGTGACAATCATTTTTAGTTCTTTCTCAGAGTAAAATTCTAGCCGACTCATAACACCAAAACGATCACGCAACGGAGCCGATAAAAAACCTGCCCTCGTTGTCGCTCCTATGAGAGTAAATGGTGGTAAATCTAACCGTAATGATCGGACAGTTTCCCCTTGCCCGATGACAATGTCTAGACAAAAATCTTCCATTGCTGGATAAAGCACTTCTTCAATAGACCGATGCAGTCGATGAATTTCGTCAATAAACAAAACGTCTCCTGGTTCAAGTGACGTTAAAATCGCTGCAAGGTCTCCTTGCCTTTCAATAGCGGGACCAGAAGTAGTTCGAAGATTCACGCCCATTTCGTTTGCAATAATAGCGGCAAGCGTTGTTTTTCCTAGACCTGGTGGTCCATATAACAAAACATGGTCAAGTGTTTCACTTCGCATTTTAGCTGCTTCAATAAAAATTCGTAAATTTTCTTTTACTTTTTCCTGTCCAATATATTGCGACAGTACAGTCGGTCGTAAGCTAAATTCAAATGAATCTTCACTCGTTTCTTGGCCTGTAACGATTCGCTCCTCCAAATGGACTCACCTCCATTATTGCTGTATTAACAATTGAAGAGCTTTTTTAATTAAAGCATCTGTCGTATCATTTTCATGTTGTAGTTTGGGTACGACTTTTTTTATTTCTCTTTCTGCATAGCCTAGTGCTCGTAAAGCTTCAGTGACTTCCATCATTGAATCTGTCTCGAGATTATCTAACTGCTTCTCGGGTGCAACAACATAGGTCGGCATTAAATCCGCTAACTTTCCTTTCAAATCCAAAATCATTTGTCGTGACGTTTTTTTCCCAACGCCAGGAAACTTCATAAGAAACTTTTCATCTTCATTTTCAATTGCATTTATTACTTGGCTTGGTTCGCCGGTTGCTAATATAGCCAACCCACCTTTCGGTCCGATCCCTGATACACTAAGCAATTTCGAAAAGAGAGCCTTCTCTTCCCGAGATGGGAACCCGTACAAATGAGCAGCATCATCACGAACATAATGATATGTATAAATGGTCACTTCACCTTCGGTGTTTTTATATCGATATGGATTCGGACAAATGATTCGGTACCCGATCCCATTGACATGCAAAACAACATACTCGGGGTGCACATAATCAACTTCACCAACAAAAAATTCGAACAACGGTTGTTCTCTCCTCTATTTTTTCATTATTCAATTGTATCATATGCCGTCATTTAAATCTTACATAAAAATCTGCCCGATCAAAAAAGAAGCCGATTGTGCGGCCTCTTCGCTTATTTTTCATATCGTTTCAATTCACTAATGACAGTAACGAAATCTTTTTTTGTTTTAATTGGAATACCCGCTTTTAATCGGTCGATTACTTTACTCTCCAACTTTTCAATATCGACTTGGTAAAAAGATTGTATTGCTTTTTCCTCTGTTGGTTTTCCCTCAAAAATCGTTAAAATCCCATTATGTGATAACCCAAAATATCCATTTGATTTAAGTAAAGGTGATATGTCTTCTATCTTTTTATGTAGCTTAATTACATCTTCATTTTGGTCAACCAATTGCCAATCTCCATAAACTGACCAAAAATCATCCATCGTGTCAACCGTTTCCCTCACGACCTCAAAACTTTTCTCACCGTCTAAATATTCACGAATGAGGTGGACTTCTACCACGTCAACTTCATCCTGTAATGTTGCATAAGCGTCATCAGTTAAAAACACAGCAAAGCCGATAAGACTAAACGTAAAAAAAATCATCATCCCGATAAGTTGCTGTCTCATTGTCCCACCTCTTATCTGTGCAATGAATGCTTAGTACTCAGATTTCCCAGAGATGAGAAAGTTTATACTTTTTTCTATTTTAATCTTCGATGTCTAAGTTGTGGTAAACGTCTTGTACATCATCATAATCCTCAAGCATATCAATTAAATTCAACATTTTATTTCTGTCTTCTTCACTTAACAATGTCGTTGTTTCTGGAACCATTGTTAGCTCACTCGAAAGAAATTGTACATTTTCAGACTGTAAAGCTTTTTGAACACTTTCAAAAGCTCCTGGTTCTGTATAAATGAGCATGTCATTGTCTTCTATTTCAACATCTTCAGCACCAGCTTCAATGGCCTGTAACAGCAAACTCTCTTCATCAAAGCCTTCCACATTAATGATAAGGAGTCCTTTTCGTTTGAACATAAAAGCGACACAGCCATTTTCCCCCAGATTACCAGCGTTTTTTGTAAACGCATGACGAACTTCTGCCGCAGAACGATTTTTATTATCTGTTAGTAGCTTGACCATAACCGCAACTCCACCTGGTCCGTACCCTTCATACGTAATTTCTTCATAATGCGCTCCGTCCTCATCACCGACAGCCTTTTGAACTGCGCGTTCAATATTATCGTTTGGCATATTACTCATTTTTGCCTTATCAATTGCTAGGCGTAATGCGGCATTAACCTCTGGGTCTTCTCCGCCCATTTTAGCGGCGACATAAATTTCTCTCGCTAGCTTCATGAAAATTTTTCCTCGTTTTGCATCTTGCGCGTTTTTTCGTCGCTGAATGTTCTTCCATTTTGAATGACCTGCCATCTCTTTTCTAACTCCTTTCACGGCTTTTTCTAAACAAGCTACACTCTTTATTGATAGTACAAAAAAAACAGGGTTCTGACAATCCTGTCAGAACCCTGCTCTAGTCGTAATTCATTACCGATTATTATTTTGGAAAGGACGGGAAATCG
>DKGN01000028.1 GCA_002453275.1 Caryophanales bacterium UBA6769 | reverse complement strand
GGATGGACAAACAGGTCATGACCCGTACGCTCCTTTCTCAGTTAAGGAATTACGCAACAAGGGGTTCGACTATTGGGCGTTAGGACACGTCCATAAACGACAAATACTCTCACAGGAACCACCAATCGTGTATCCTGGCAACATTCAAGGGATGCACCGTAAGGAGTTAGGAGAGAAAGGCTGTATACTCGTGTCGCTTTCTCAAGGAATGACACCGGTAACGACGTTTATTCCAACCTCGGAAATCGTATGGCACGAAAAGGAAATTGACATTACACACCTTGAAGCAATTGCTTCCCTCTTAGAAAAAATTCAAGTCATGAAGGAGCATCTGAGAGATGATAGGAAACATACATTTCTCCACCTTCGCTTCGTCGGGAGCAGTATATTGAGTGAGCAACTCCAATCAGCAAATGAACTTGATGATTTGGTCTGGGCATTGAACGACGGGGAAGATGAGCGACAGCCGTTCGTATGGATTGTGAAGACAGATGTGCAGACGCTAGATGATTGGAACCGCGAGGAATTAAAAAAACGTGGTGACTTTATCGGTGAACTTATTGCGACGATCGATACGTATACGGATTATGAAAACGCATTCCAGCCACTCTTAAATAACCGACATATCCGTACATTCCTTCACTCCTTCTCAGACGAGGAGAAAAAAGCACTTTTAAAACAAGCCGAACGATTAGTATTGACACAATTGATGAAGGAGCATTCAAAATGAAAATCAAGAAGCTCTTTATTTACGGCTACGGTTTTTTAAAAGACTTTGAGATTGAGCTTGGCTCGTCTCTACACGTTGTTTATGGAAAAAATGAAGCGGGAAAATCGACGATTTTATCGTTCATAGAAACGATGTTATTCGGGTTTCCGAAGCGCCAACAAACAGAGCTTCAATATGAGCCGAAATCAGGCGGAAGCTATGGTGGACAATTGAAGGCTCGGTTAGACAATCACGGTCTGTTATCAATTGAAAGAGTACGAAATCGAGAGCCAGAGGAATCGATTATTTTATTAAATGATAAAAGGATTGGGGAAGAGGCGCTTCAGATCTTGCTACAGTCAGTTGATCGTCCGCTTTATCAGCAAATATTTTCAGCTAGATTAGAGCATTTGCAAGAAATGGAGAAATTAAATGAAGATGATTTAAATCGCTTTTTACTCGGAACTAGTCTTTCAGGCAACTTATCGTTACACAAATTAGAAGCTGAACTTAAAAAGAAACAAACAGAGCTTTATTTACCCCGAGGCAGAAAGCCAATCATGAATGAAGCGTTGACTGAATTGAACGCACTCGCCACAGATCTGAAAAAAAGTGAAAGCTTAAAAGCAGACTTCGAGGAAAAAGCAGATGAAACAGAGGAAATTTCAACGAAATTATCACGTCTATCGGAAGCAAAAACCGAGCTTCATGAAGAGCTTCAATTTTTGAAAACATTACAAGCGATTACTCCATTATATGAAAAAATCCAGCTTTATAAGCTAGAATTACAAGAGCTTCCGTTTGTTGAACAATTTCCTGAGGATGGAGTTGCACGCTTAGAACAGCTACAAACGAGAGTGATCGATTTTGAAGCGGATCTGCGAACAGTTGAACAACGCATCACTAAGCTTGGAGAGGAGAAACCGATTGTCAATGAGGATTGGTTAGCAGAGGCCGACACGATTGAACTGTTACGTGAACGAAGTGAAGTCTATCGTGTGAAACAAGAACAGCTCCTCCTTATCACAGAGCAAATAAAACATGATGAACATGCGATTCAAAGCTTTTTGGAACAGCTAGGTCCACATTGGACATTGTCAAAGCTTCTAACAGCAGATGTTAGCTTAAGTGAACAAGAAAAATTAGAACAACTTACAAATGACGTAATGGAATTAACAGAACAAGGCAAAGACTTAGAGAAAAAGCTAACTGAGACACGAGAACACTTCAAACTAACCGAAGGAAGAGAAGCGCAACTGAAACAGACGCTGCTTTCTGAAGAAGAAAAAAGTGAGCTACAAACGCTTGTTGAAAATCATGATGAACACCGCTTGGAACAAGAGCAGAAGTTCATTCATAAGCTTCTTGATCAATATGATCGCCAATTAGCTGATGTTCAAAAAAACAATTCACTATTAATATATAGTAGCTTAATCGTCGGAACGTTGATCGCTACAGTTTTACTTTTTTTAAAAGGTGAAGCATATTTAACATTTGTAGCTCTTGGAGTCGGTGGACTCGCCTCGTTATTTTTCTATAAATTTGAACGTCATAAGCAAACGATGCGCAATCAATTGCGTCAGTTTAAAAAAGAAGAATCGCATCGGTTGGAACAAATCACTGCACAGAATGATAAGGGAAAGCCTGAGGTGGACACGGCAAAAAGCAAATTACATGTAGATGAGAATCGTCGGAAAGAGTGGTTTGTCTTAAAGCACAACCGAGAGCAATCCGAAATGGATTATGAACGATTCTCACGTGAATATGCGACACTTGATCAAGCGTTGCACACAAAAACAGAGGAAGCAAAACAATGGGCGCAAGCTCATAACTACCCTACTACACTGTCCATTACTCACTGGCTTGCTCTCTTTCAACAAGTAAAAGACACGAAAGAGCAAGCGAGGAAGCTTGAAAGAGCAAAGACTGAACAAGCACAGCTCGAACAATGGATTAATGATTATGAGCGAGACGTTCACGCGCTATGTAGGACTTTTCAGTTGAATGATGAAGAAAGTGTTACGTCACTCTTACTTAAACTAAACAGATTACTAGAGGAAGAGAAGGCGAAAAAAACACAGCTAACCGAGCGTTCGTTACAGTTAGAAGAAAAAGAGAAGCAGTTCGACGCTCTTAAAGTAAAAATTTCACAATATAAAGGAGAAATAACCGGACTGTTGGAAGTAGTGCAATGTGAAACTAGAGAAGCCTTTCTAGAGCTAGGAAAAGCATGGGCTGAAAAACAAGAAATTGAAGAACAAATGCAGGTGATTGAGCGGCAAATTCAACTTCATGTCTCCGATCCAGAGAAATATAAACAAATGGAAACGATGCTAAAAGTGGACAATGTCGATGCTACTGAGCTACTTACTCAACGGACGGAACATTTACATGAGCTCGAGCAAGAAGAATCCGAGCTCATGCAACGGCTAGCAAAGCTTCGAGTCGAGATGAGTGCGATTGAAGAAGGTGGCGAATATGATGCGAATCTTCAAAAGCTTGAATTACGAAAGGCTGAGCTTCGTTATGACGCCGAGCAATGGGCAACATATGCAATCGCCCTTCATCTACTTACGAAGACGAAAGATCGTTTTCGTGAAGAACGACTTCCAAAAGTCGTTAAAATTGCGACCCGATACTTTTCTAAGATGACAAATGGGGCTTATCATTCGATTTCGATTCCGGTTGATGATAATGAGTTTTTAGTGGAATCCGAATACGGGGTTCGCTTTTCTCCGAAAGAACTGAGCCGAGGGACGCAAGAGCAGCTTTATTTGTCGTTACGCCTCGCTCTCACGGTTGCATATCCATCATCAATACGCTTTCCAATTTTACTTGATGACATTCTCGTTCATTTTGATCGTGAACGCCGAGAGGCCGCTTTTCACGTGATTCGAGAGCATTCAGAGAACCATCAAATTTTATTTTTCACTTGTCACGAACGAATTGCGAAAAAATGTCAAGAAGAGATTATCCATCTTGGAGAAAAAAGTCACTTGTTATTTTGAGTAATGCGTCCAATCACGTTACGAGGGATTTCATATGCTACACTAAAATCCTTAGTAAAAGAGCTGATTGTGATGCGTTTACGTCGAACGTTAGAAAAATTTGTTGATTCGTTACCGAAATTAAAAACGGTGAAACCAACACGAAAAGACTCTCAGAAAACGTTTTATGAAATCGCGATGAAAGAGTTTCACGAAAAGCTTCACCGAGATTTAAGACCGACTCGATTATGGGGTTATGAGGGTATGTTCCCAGGGCCGATTATTGATGTTAGAAAAGATGAGTTTGTCGAAGTGTTATGGAAAAACGAGCTTCCAAGCCGTCACTTTCTTCCAATTGATCAAACCCTTCATAGTGTTGCCGGAAACCCTGAAGTAAGAACAGTTGTCCACTTACACGGGGGAGCGACCCCACCCGACAGTGATGGTTATCCTGACGCTTGGTTTACGAACGGATTCGCTGAAACAGGTCCTGACTTTCGCCGAAGGATTTATCAGTATCCGAACGAACAACGAGCAAGCACTCTTTGGTATCACGATCACGCCGTTGGAATTACACGAATTAACGTTTACGCGGGGCTTGTAGGCATGTACATTGTTCGTGATCAACAAGAAAAGAGCTTAAACCTTCCAGGTGGGGATTATGAAATTCCATTGTTGATCCAGGACCGTTCCTTTAATGAGGATGGCTCATTATTTTACCCGACTCAGCCAGACCCACCACTTGAAGATGGACCTGATCCATCCGTCGTTCCTTTCTATTGTGGTGATACAATCCTTGTAAATGGAAAGGTATGGCCATATTTAGAGGTTGAACCACGAAAGTATCGATTCCGAATTTTAAATGCTTCAAATACCCGTAATTTTGAACTTAGTCTCGATTCAGGACAATCTTTTTATCAAATTGGGTCTGACGGTGGTCTATTAGCAAAACCAGTTAAAGTGCAAACAATTGATATGCATCCTGCTGAACGTGTTGACGTCATTATTGACTTTTCACAGCATGAAGGTGAATACATTGTTTTAACAAATGGTGTGGGATGTGGTGGTCCATTTGATCCAGAAACAGATGCGAATGTCATGCAGTTTCGGGTGAATCAGTCATTAATTGAAGAAGATACTAGTGTGATCCCAAAGTATTTAGGTGAATTGCCTTTGCCATCGAAGCATAACATTCAAACTATTCGTCATTTAAAGCTCGTCGGCTCCCAAGATAAATATGGTCGGCCACTGTTACTTTTAACGAATCGGATGTGGGATGACCCTGTGACGGAGAAGCCACGATTAGGCGATACGGAAATTTGGATGTTCATGAATACAACTGCATTCGCACACCCGATGCATGTTCACCTTGTCCAATTTCAAGTACTTGAGCATCAAGCCTTTGATTTAGATTTATATAATGAAACAGGTAAGCTTGTTTTTACAGGTCCGATTATAGCTCCATCTAAAAGCGATCGTGGATTAAAAGATACAATTACCGTTCCTCCTGGTACGGTTACACGGATAGTAGCAAAATTCGCTCCCTATGCTGGGAGATATGTATGGCATTGCCACATATTGGAACATGAAGACTATGATATGATGCGCCCGTTTGATGTTAAACGGCGATCCGATAACTAATTTGAAGCAGGCAAGCAAAAAACCTTCCATATCGGAGGTTTTTTGCATTAGAATAGGAGATAGAAGTGTTTTCGTTTTGAAGGAGGGAAAATGGATTGAGTCAATATTGTATTAATCTTGTTGAAGATGAAGTCAATTTAGCTAACATCTTAAAAACCTATTTAGAAAAAGAAGGCTGGGAAGTTAATGTGTTCTCAAGTGGAGAGGATGCTATCCAACAATTGGATGCTCCTTGTCATTTATGGATTTTAGATATTATGCTCCCAGGCATTGACGGATATGAAATTTTAAAGAAAATTAAAAGCACCTCAAATATACCAGTTATTTTTATTTCTGCACGAGATCAAGATCTTGATCGCATCGTTGGCCTTGAACTCGGTGGCGATGATTACTTAGCGAAACCTTTTTTACCTAGGGAGCTAGTTATTCGTTCACGTAAATTATTAAAGTTATTTTATGAACAAGACTTATCTAAAACACTCGAAGTTTGTGGGTATGTTATTGACTTTATTAATCGGAAAATTACGGAAGGCACTGAACGAATTGAATTAACGACGAAAGAAATGGATGTTGTTTTACTTTTGTCGGAACATTTGAATGAAATTTTAAAACGAGAGACGATTTTGCATCACGTCTGGGGCGATGATTATTTTGGTTCTACACGAGCTGTTGACGATGTAATTCGGCGAATACGTAAAAAAATGCCAAGGCTGAATTTAGAAACAGTCTATGGCTTCGGGTATCGGATCATTCGCTCATGAATCATTCGAATTTAACTCAGCGAATTTGGCTTTCGTTTATTGCGCTTATTTTTCTACTCGGGATTTTAATTGCCGTTATTTATCCACTATCGATTCAAGGGACGCTGACAGAAGAAACGTATCAAATTATTAATCAAGAACAAAAACGCCTAATCAATCCCTTGTCTGAAAACATTATTCCAGAGCAGAGAAGCAATACGGACTTTATTGAACGACGAGAAGCAGCCCGTTCAGTCGGACATGCTTTAATTATTAACCAAGAAGGAACGTACCAAGGGGACCCTATTCCGACTCAAGTATTTAATCAGATGGCTCACAATGCTTATAGTCAGCGTCACGAGCTCGTGCGGTACAATTTAAAGTATGAAGAAGCGACGTTGTTCTATGTCATAAGAAAAATTGATCATCAAGTGAATGATGATGAATCCTATTTAATTTCATACATGTGGGATACGTACCGAAATCAAATGGTCCAAGAATTATGGAATCGCTTGCTTTTTATTTTAATCATCGCTGGCTTAGTTAGCCTATTTCCAGCGTTATGGTTAACTCGTTATTTGCGGACACCGCTTATTGAGCTAGGCAAACGATTTGAACAAATAGCAAAGCGAAATTGGAAAGAGCCATTTAAGTGGGAAGGCGGTCAAGAGTTTGAAAAGCTGTCAAATCAGTTTGAACGAATGCGACAAAACCTAATTAATTATGATAAAGGTCAAAAGACGTTCATTCAACATGCGTCACATGAATTAAAAACACCGATCATGATTATCAACAGCTATGCACAATCAGTGAAAGATGGCCTCATGCCTAAGGAAAATTTAGACGAAACGATGGATGTCATTTTACAAGAGGCAACGAGGATGGAAAGACGAATTGGGGATATGTTGTATTATTCAAAGCTTGATGCATTGAAAGATCATGAAATTGACGAAGAGCGTTCGACGATTCGTTTTGGTACGCTTGCGAATGAAATTGAAGAACGGTTCCACTTTCATCGTGAGGACGTGACAATCGTGATTGATGGCGAAGAGGTTGAAGTTAAAGGAGAGCGAGAACAGCTAGAAATTTTGTTAGAAAACTTAGTTCAAAATGCGATGCGCTACGCAAAGGACAAAATTGTTTTAACAGCAGAAAAAATAGAAGATGGCACGCTAATTTCCGTTTTTAATAATGGAAGTACTATTCCAGAAGAAGAACACCAGCAGATGTTTGAGCCCTTTCAGAAAGGTTCGGATGGAAAATTTGGTCTTGGTCTCGCAATTGTAAAGAAAATTGCTTCGTTGCACAACGGTGACGTCGCTATTGAAAATAAAAAGGATGGTGTCGCATTTCTCGTAACCATTCGCAATGAAGAATGATAATGATATGACGGGGAGGAAATATAGTGAAAAAAGATTTAGTTCACCACCGAGTAGGGGATTCACTTGAGTTGTATTTATTAATAAAGTCAGTTACTAAAGGAATTACACAAGCAGGAAAACCATATTTAACGTTGATTTTTCAAGATAAAACGGGAAATATTGAAGCGAAATTATGGGATTGTAAGAAAGAAGATGAGGAGCAGTATATCGCAAGTGCAATCGTGAAAGTCACTGGCGAAGTTATGAACTACAGAGGGCGTAATCAATTAAAGATCTTTGCAATTCGGTTAACGTCGGAATCCGATAATGTACACGTTGAAGACTTTTTGGAAACCGCTCCTTTGTCACAAGAGGAAATGATGGAAATCATTACTCAATATGTGTTCAAAATGGAAAATCCGAAGATCCAACGAATCACGCGTTACTTGCTTAATAAACATCACAAAGCGTTTTTGCAATACCCAGCAGCAACTAAAAATCATCACGAATACGTATCAGGTCTCGCTTATCATGTAGTTTCTATGTTGAAACTAGCACATGCAATTGCAGATCTCTATCCTTCATTAGACACAGACTTGCTTTATGCAGGAGTGATTTTGCATGATTTAGGCAAAGTAACTGAGCTCTCAGGCGCAGTTGCCGCAAGTTATACGACTGAAGGAATTTTGCTTGGACATATTTCGATTGTCATGAGTGAGATTGCAGAAGCAGCGAAAGATTTGGGCATTGATGGTGAAGAGGTAACGATTCTCCAGCATCTCGTCTTGAGCCACCACGGGAAAGCAGAATGGGGAAGTCCGAAGCCACCGTTAATTAAAGAGGCAGAAATCCTTCATTATATCGATAACATCGATGCGAAAATGAACATGCTTGATCGAGCATTAGAAACCGTTGACGAAGGAGAATTTACGGAAAGAGTCTTCGCGCTTGATAATCGCTCCTTCTATAAACCGAACTTCTAAATCATGACTATGAAAATAGAAAAGTTTAACTAGTGAAGTATTCTGCAACGACGGGGCTACCGGGTATCGTTCAATTGGCAAGCGAATAGTTAATAATAGTTCTAAACTGCATGCTGCCCTCATAAGTGTATAACAAGACGGCCTGTCTTCTATTTAATGTTCATCCTACTAGGAAAATAGTAGAATGATCGTTTTGGAGAATGGTATGGTCCTTTTAACAATACACGAGTTTGATTAGATGGAGGGGTAACATGCGTGCAGTTTGGTTGTTTTTTGTCGTCGTCGTTTTCTATTTCTTTTTTCATATGATGGGCTGGATAAGTGGAATTGCTAACTTTCTAATGACAGTGCCTGCTTGGGGATATTTTATCATGGCGGGAATTGTGTTTAGTGGCTATAAGGTTATCGAAGGTGTCCTAGAAGATAAACGTGCTGATGAAGAGCATATCGAACGAGAAGGGAAAATCTTTTTGGAACGAATGGAAGAGGAACGACAAAGAAGAAAAGAAGTTCACTAAGCGTTACTATTTTACTTGAATATAGAAAAAGTGGACAAAAAAACCATAGCAAATTTAATTTCAATTTACTATGGTTTTTAATATTTATTTATCCTCAAGCTCTGGCTCTGGCTCTGGCTCTGGCTCAGGTGCTGGTTCTTCTGGATTATCTTCAGGTTCTTCTACTTCGAAAAGCTCCTTGAACTGTTTATCCTTTACTTTAATCTTTGCGTCTTTTAAGAGCTCATTTCGAACTTCTTCATATGGCCTTGCATTTTGTTCTAAATAAATATTCTCTACATCATCACGATTGTCTTTCAAAGTTTTCTCAGTACGCTTGTCCGCTTTTATGATGTGATAACCATGCTGAGATTGAACTGGTTTACTTACTTCACCATCTTTTAATTTTAATGTTGCTTCAATAAATTCTGGAACGAGCTGAGATTCTGGTGTGACTGGGCCTACGCTTCCACCTTCAGGAACGCTTGCAGTGTCAATTGAGTACTCTTTAACAAGCTCCTCGAACTTTTCACCTTTATCAAGCTTCGCGATAACTTCCTTCGCTTTGTCTTCATCCTCGACTAAAATATGGCGAGCTTCGACTTCAACGAAGAGGTCTTTGTTTTCCTCATAAAACTCTTTAAGTTTTTCATCCGTTACCTCTATACCATCAGTAACTGCTTTTTGTCTAAGCAGATTGAAACGAATTTCATCCTTTAATTGGTCTTCAGTTTCAAAGCCACTTTGGGCTAACGCCATTTCAAATTGTTCGTCTGATTCAAAAGGTTCTTTCACTTTTTCAAGCTCTTCCGCAACTTCTTCATCTGAAACTTTGTATTTCTTTTCTAGTAGCTTCTTTTCAACGAGTTGCTGTACGGTAGTATCTCCGTATTGTGATTTCATTGCCTCATAAAGTTCTTCTTTCGTTACATTACCAGCACCAGTTTCAATGACGGCTTCATTACTGCCCCCACAAGCTGCTAAAGTAAAAAGTAAGACTGATGTAGCAATTGTTATAAAAAATTTTTTCATTTGTCACACCCCTACATCTTAAATTTACATAGTCATAAGTATAGCACAGGAACGATTTCAAAAGCATGTTTTTATAAAATGTGAAAAAAATTACATGATATGTAAAATGAAAAAGAGTGATACATTTGGATCACTCTACTATAATGTAACATAAGAATATGCACAGTTTGTTGCCTTTAAGTAAATACTACTTCAACATAGGAAGAGATAAGTAAAATGGTGATTAAAATGTTAATCCAGCGAAAAACCTTAGGTTGGCGCTCTTCAGGTATTTCTCTGTTGAGGCAGAGTGCATTTGTCATTGAATTAAAGAGAAAAAGCATACAAATTGCAAATAAAATAAAAATTGTAAAAAAACTCATAAGTTGTAACCCCCTAAAAGCAAGTGCAACTAGCGAACTGTTACTAGTTAAGAAAAATTGTAGGTGAGAGGCTATGAATCGTTGGAAAGTTGCATTCTTCAGTTTTGCGACTGTCGTATTTGTGTTTATATGTGCTATTGCCTTTTTGCTTTCAAAAGGTAGTGTAGATGAGAGCCAGTTTTCAGGTCCAGAACCAGATGGCGAACCGATATTTTTCATAGAAACATCAAAAGAGCGATTAAACTATCTTATTCAGTCTCAACTTGAAAAATTAAAATATAATCGCGAACAAATCGATTTTACAGTTGATATAGATGAGACTGTGGATGTTCATGGATATGTAACGGTGTTCAGCAGAAAACTAAACTTTCGAATGCACTTGCTACCTGTCGTGCAAAAAGATGGCAATCTTTTGTTAAGGCAAGATGGCTTTTATATTGGTGAACTTCCCATTCCAAGTAAACAAGTATTAAAATTCATTCGAACGAGTGCTGACCTTCCGAAGTGGGTAAACATTGAACCAGATAAAGATTCTATCTATATCGATTTAAATAAAATTAAAGTGGGTGAAGATTTACACGTAAAAGTTCGTACGATCGATTTGAAGAATAACGATATCTCTTTTGAAATCTATGAACCAATTTCTGAAGAAAAGCCAACTCAATAGCATGTACATTTATTATGCCTTAAAGCGTCTTATGATTCAATCATGTAAATTTTATTCTGAAAAAGTTTTGGCAAGATAGACATGCTAGAAGAAAGATGCAGGGGTAGTTGCTATGATGTATTTAACAAAGACAAAAAAGGCCTTATTTTATGTAGAAACTTCTT
>DKGN01000009.1 GCA_002453275.1 Caryophanales bacterium UBA6769 | reverse complement strand
GAAATTTTTCGCATACTCGATAACTTTGTCTCCACGTACAGGGTTGTAGGCACCTTTTTTCTCTGCGCCGCCTTCTTCACTAATCACGTCTGTTCCATATAATGCGTCGTAAAATGAGCCCCAACGTGCATTTGCAGCGTTGATTGCATAGCGTGCGTTGTTAATAGGCACAACGAGTTGTGGTCCAGCTTGGACTTTAATCTCGTCGTCAAGTCCTTCTGTAGAAATCTTAAAGTCTTCTACTTCTGGCTCTAAATAGCCGATGTCTTGTAAAAATGATTTGTATTTACTAGCGTCAAATGTTTTGTTTTCCTTATGCCACGCGTCAATTTTTTGTTGAATGTCTGCTCTTTTTTCTAATAATGCCTTGTTTTTCGGAGCAAGGTCAGCGATTAACTGATTCAGATCAGCCCAAAATTTCTCTTGCTCGAGACCTGTTCCTGGGAGTCCTTCTGAATTCACAAAGTCGTAAAGAACTTTTGCTACTTGAAGATTACCTGTTTTTACGTATTCAGCCACACGTAATTCCTCCTTAAAATAATTGTTCTTTCTCTATCCATCTTATATTCTAATATAAGTAGACCTATAAATGAAAATATATGTTTTGCATGGTCGCTATAACCTTTTGTTATACTGATAGTAGTTTCAGTTTAGAAAAAGAATAGAAAGGGTTGCTTGTATGGATATTCGTCAGCTAGAGTATTTTCTTGAAATTGCAAAACAGCTTAATTTTACAAAGGCCGCTTCAGTTCTTCTCGTTTCCCAACCTTCATTAAGTAAGACGATTAAAAGCATGGAAGATGAATTAGGTGTCCCCCTTTTTTATCGCTCAGCCAAACAATTGGAATTAACCGATGCTGGAAAGGCATTACTCGTCAATGCAAAAACGGTCATTGAAGCGTTTAACAACTTAACCTCTGAATTAAACGATGTCGTCAACTTAAAAAAAGGTGAAGTCCGGATTGGAATCCCACCCATTATTGGAGCTGCTTTTTTCTCGACAATTATAAGCCAATTCATCGAAACTTATCCACAAATTGAAGTGACTTTAACCGAAGTCGGCTCAAAAAAAATAAAAGACGGTGTCGAGGAAGGTATTCTCGATATTGGATTAATTTGCAACTTACCTATTCAAAAAGGAAGTTTTGAGACGATAAAGTTATTAAGGGATCCTTTAATGCTCATCGCTCACGAGGAACATCGTCTGGCAAGCAAGTCAACGGTGTCGTTTATGGATATTGATTCCGAGCCACTTATTCAGTATCGACATGACTTTTCTCTTCACGACAGCATTATGGAAGAGTGTGCCCGCAACGATATTTATCCGCATATTGTCTGTGAAAGTTCCCAGCGCGACTTTATGATTGAAATGGTCGAAGCTAAGCTTGGAATTGCACTTTTGCCAAGTCAAATATGCGAAACGATTACTAATAACAAAATTGTAACAATTCCTTTCGAGCAACCAACGATCAACTTAGAGCTAGGCATGATTTGGAAAAGGAACAAATACTTACCTTTCGCGGTGCGGGAATTTATCGATATTACGAAAAAATATCCTTTATAAAAAAATTGAACGTTCTTATTGTGGCACGAATTTGCTTTTGCATTCATGAATCTAACGTTACTGGATCCATTTTATGAACACGTTTTCACTAGTAAATTGATTATTTTCCGAACGCACAAAAATATAGGGGGTGTCGTTGTTGGGAAGCGAATCTTTAACGATAGAAGCGATCCGAACAGAAGATTTACGACGAAAAAATAATTTAATGATGATTCTACTTGTTGTTTCAGGGGCGATTGGAATTTTAGTGAATGTTGTCTTGTCAAAAGAGTATTTGTCTGCAGTAATTATTGCAATTAGCGTTGTTGTTGGGATTTCGACTGCATTTTATATGCAAAAAAGGAATGTTGGCACTCATATTATTCCTTATTTATTAAATATTGCGACATTCATTTGTTTATTCGCGATTGCGATGACAAATGCGTCGCTGACGAGCCTACTTCTACCCTTTTTTATGTTAGCGGTCGCTTCCATTTATTCAAATTGGATCATTTTATCCGTAGCCTCGCTATTGGCGCTCATTATGCAGACTTTCGTTATCATCTCATACGGAAGTACTCTCGGATTTGATTCAAGCAATACGACGTCAATTTATTTATTAACTGTACTCGTCATTATCGTCCTTTTTACGCAACAACGTGTGTCAGCATCAATGCAAAAACAAACTGAAGATAGTCAAATTCAAATTGCTGAACAATTTGAACAGAACAAAAAAAGACAAGAGATGTTGCATACAAACACCGAAATTGTCGGTGAAAATACGGGGCGACTTGCAGAGCAAAGCGAAGAGAATTTGCAATCGCTACAGGAAATGGACATCGCCTTTCAAGAAGTTTCTTCCGCCATGCAAACATCAACTGAAAGAATTACAGACATTCAGTCATCCATTGAAGATACTTCAAAAGCAGTTGATGAAATGTCTGAATTATTGAATGATTTGAGCAATCAGGCGACGACTACAAATGATTCTTCAGATAATGGAAGAACGCTTGTCGAAGAATTGATTGAACAAACAGGCAATTTCCAAGAAATGATTGAAAAATCAGCTGAGGAAATGACTTTTTTAGCAAGTAAAATAAAAGAAACGACTTCCTTCGCACATAATATCGAAGAAATCGCAGCCCAAACTAACTTACTTGCACTAAATGCTTCAATTGAAGCCGCAAGAGCGGGAGATCATGGCAAAGGATTCGCCGTCGTTGCAAATGAAGTAAAGAATTTATCTGAATTAACATCAGAAACCGCTTCACAAATTTCAAGAAACTTAATTGAGGTCAATGAAAGCACCGAATCTAACCATAAACAAATGACAGAAAATGCTGAACTTATGCAAGTAAACTTAGCAAAAACAGAAGAAACGAGACAAGCCTTCATCTCGATTGACGACGCCATTGACAGACTACAAGAACAAGTCGAACACCTTGCGGTCCATTCTGGACATGTCGAATCGTCAAATGAATTTATCGAGCGAGCGATCAATGAATTTGCGGCGGCAATCGAAGAAACGACCGCCACGATGGAAGAACTCACTGCTACCGTGCATGAACATACTGTACACAATAGTCAGTCCGTTGAAATGGTCAACCGCATCGATCACGTCGTTCAATCATTAATAGAAGACTAATGATGAAGCCACTTGATTTTTGAGTGGCTTTTTCTATTGAGAGCGAGTTTTATGTATTGTAAAGTCAAAATAAAAAGAACAATCAAGCCTATTGTGGACATTAAAAGGACCCAAACTTTTTTATCCTGAACTGTACAAAAGCAGATACCAACACAAGGATAAGTTTTTAATAGCGTTGTTCAGTTCCGTAAAGCAGCGAATTCCATTACTGTTCAAAACAATTGTGTTCGTTCATTTATTTCAAAGTTTGACTGACCTTCTATGAACCGCACATCTTTCATTGCGCCGACCGTCTTTCAGAAAAAATAACCAAAGAACGTTTGCCCATTAACCATTATTCATAATTCAAATCGATAGTTTCGGTTTTTCCATTCCATTTGATTAATGACTTTATAATGCTTTCTTTCGAAGGGTCCATTCCATAATCCCCCATATTTGCATCAAGCACGCCATCTTCTAAAGTAACCTCCGTTCCGAAAACCTTTCCGGAATCATCCTCAAATTCGTAATCAATTTGTTTCGGCGGCTTGTTATCGCCGATATATTTTATATATGCATAATATGCTCGATTGTCTTTGGATCCTGCTTCAGATGTTGTCGTTGCTGCTAAAGGCCCTTTGAATTTAGTGAATGTTATTTTCCAGTTATCACTCTCCCCTTGAAAAGGAAGCACTTCGTTATCAGAATTATCATCTTCACCTGCGGGGGCATTCACTGAAGATTTGTTTTCGGCTTGACTTTTTTCAAGCGAGTCAGCGGATTTTTCATTGTTTAATGTGTTTCCACAAGCAACTAACAGAACTAATGATAAAATGAGAATACAAGGTAAAAAAAGCAGTTTATTTCTTTTCATTTTCTTATTTCTCCTTTATTATTTGAAATTTCTTACTATCCTTAATTGTAAAGTAAGTAAACCATGAAAAAGCTAATAAAACAAACGACTGTAGGACCAATAGGTAACCAGACTGACTATATTGAGTTGCAATACATAGGTGATGGTCAGCCGCCAACAAAAATTGAATATTATATTAATAGTCCTGCGGGCGACAGCAGTGGAATTGATGTTATTTTAAAAGATGGTAAAGACGAAATAAACGGTGGTGGTTGTGATAAGTGTATAATTTTAAAAGAAAATGATACGATGGAGATGACAATTAAGTGGGCTGGGAAGCGCGAAACAATAAAATTAGAGACTCAATGACAGGAGTTAATTTGAGAAAGTATTTTGGCTACGCAGCAATACCTATACTTTTAGTAACGTTAATCAGTAATCATACGTATTTGTTTCATTATGGATTGATTATCGGAGCTATACTAGCCATATTAGCTCCACGAGGAAATTCGAAGAAAATCGCCATTATTGTTTTAATTTTGTGTCTACTTAAATTGTTACTTTATATTTTAATTGCTTATATTATAGTTGAAAGTGTACCAAGTAAAACACCAATGGATTATTGGGAATAATAAATTATTTTTTATTCAGCTTGAATAATTTACATAACTTCGTCAGCAAAGACAGTGGCGGCTATTACTTCACCTTCCTCATCACTATAATCAGGAACTTCAAACTTATTTTTAAACAGATTTCTTGCTAATGAAAGTTCTAGATCGTCTGTTTTATTTAATATGTCAATTGCGGCGTTTCTTAAAGCAGTCTCACTGCCGAACCGTTATCAACTCCCTCATTCGGCTAATTTATTTTTGAACTTGTCATTAGAAAGTACGTTTTCGATTGTTTGACAGATAACTTTACTTTAACTTTACCCTTTTTCCAACTTAACAGTGGTCTAATATCCGATGTTATAACCAACTTCGTAAAATGTTTTGAAATACTTATCGTCACTTTCGTATTCGTTAAACACAATGTCCATAGAATGAAATTTATTATGAACATAAAGCAATTCATTAGTATGTTGTGTTTGTATAGCCTTTTCTAAGAGTGATTCTATCTCCTTAAAGTCTTTCTTTAGACCTTTTGGATGAAAAGGTGCAGCTTCATCTTTAACAACTAACCCCAGAAGGTCAAACTTGTTAATTTGTTTATCAATGAGTGAAAACATTTCTTTCAGATTTTTTAAGGCTTTCTCCGCATGTTTCACTTGTGCTTGCATATCGACTTCGCCTCGAAATTTTCCATACATGATGGTGTCATTATAAAAGTTATGATTCTTACTAATAAATGCACTTATTTCTTTTTTTGCATTCTCATTCCAATCTAACCTGTCCATTGTTCTTGCTTCCTTTAAACTAGACAATCGTTCATCATAAGTTTGTTCGTTTTTCGCAAACAAAATATCAACGTCATTTGTATTGAAATAAGGAACTTCTTCACTGGCTTCTAGCAAGATATTTCTTGCTTCTTCATCATTAACAAATATGTCAAAGTAGTGAATAGGACCACTAATGACAACATATTCTACAATGTTTTCCGGTAATTGAGAATAGATCGTTATCGCATCTTTATCCATTCGTAACTGTTCTTTGAGTGACTCACGTTTATCATCAATCGTTTTGTTTTTTTCTTCTACATCGACTACATCTTCTATTGTTCCTTTTTTCGCCACGGATGTCTCTTGAACTATGAAGTAATATGTAACTAAACTAATTATCGCAAAAATTCCCACCATAAGTGAAATCGTTTTTAACCTCAAAAAATCCCTCCTATTTTATTCCATTAATTACATGTTAGGATAAAAAATATTTTTGAATTTATTAATTAAGGTAAGTTTTAATCATAATCTTGTGTGTTTTCTATAAAAGTATCTCTTGTGAATTTATAATCTTCGCTATCCATACTTCCTTGTATTCGATAAATGATGACTGTATCAACCCTACCATGAAAATCATGTATCAAATTGTTCGGGTCATTATAATTCAACTCAGGATTTTTTTCTAATTCTTTTTCTGTTTTTTCGTTCACTTTATTCCACAATGTTAATTTTTCATTCTTTAATTCTTCCATATGACTTTTTTCTTTTGGTTCAGTTTGTGTTGAATTATAAATATACCAACCTGATACTCCAAGCATCACTAAGATTACTACCAAGAGCGAACTTTTAAATGGAATTCTCAAACCTTATCCCCCTTTTGTAAAAAAGTACCATATTCTGAATAATTTAACAACATAATTATAAAGGCACTAATCAAAAATGATTAATGCCTAATTTTTATTGAGAAAGATATAAAAGTTAAATGAAATTAATAAGATTAGTAGTAATTAATGAAGTTCGATACAATACATAAACAAAAACGAGAAGACTCAATAAAAGGAATTACCACTGTTGCTTTTTCCATTTCTTTATCCCGGTTAGTTCCATTGAATATTTTCTCCTAAAAAGATAGCTTTTGAAAATTTTGTTACTTCAAAGATCTCTGTTAGACCAATATTCACCTTCACCTGCTAAATACGCTTTCACAACTGGCAGTTTAAATCATACTTAGCCATATAAAACACCCCTGGAGTTAATACTTTAGTCTAACCCTAGGGGTACACATCAAGATTTTTGAGTGACTTTTTCTATTGAGAGCGAGTTTTATGCATGCTTGCTGTGCATAAAAACTATACCCTTCCAAATAAAGGTTATATTTAGAAGGGTATACATACTGTAAAATCATTTATCTGCTATTGTCATTTGTTGCCTATTCGGTGTCGATTAGGTCCTCAATGGAATCAATATCCATATATGCAGGTACAGCGAGACCATTTCGTGTACCCGTCAGGTTAACACCTAAGTCTTCAAATTCCCCCTCAAACTCTTCATAGTAAGCGTCATGAGTTGAAGGTAACCATGCTCCGATCATTGCATCTGCACTGCCATCAGCGACACTTGCAAACATTGGACCTGGTTCTACTTGTAGCAATTTAACGTTATAGTCTAATTTATTTTCCAATACGTATTTTACAACGTTCGAACTAGCGATCACATCATCCCACGCAACATACGTCATTTTTATTTCCGCTCCGTCCCCAGACTCTACTCCTTCAGTCCAGGAGTTCACAAGGTCTTCATTCGCTTCTACCCATTCTTGTGCAGCTTCTTGTTCTGGCTGACCGTCTTCAATTTTCACCATGACGTCTTGCATATGATCTGGCTCCCATTGGAATTGGTCAAAGAACTTATATGCTCCTGGCATATCGTCCTTTAAACCTTTACGTACGAGAGTATTAATATCTTCCTCGCCTCCGAAAGCCCCCTTCGGATCATCGAGCATTTTCAGATCAAATCTAGAAAATTTCCAGTGCGGAATCCAGGCTGTTACGATAATCGGCTCTTCATTATCAATAGCTCTTGCTAACTCAGCTGTCATAGCAACCCCAGAGCTTTCTTGGACTTCCCATTTTTTATCGAGACCATACTCAGGCAACACCGTATTAATTGTTAAATCCATCAGTCCTGCCCCTGGATCAATTCCGATTATTTGATAGTCGACTTCTTCGCCGATAGAAGCCTTCTCATTCGATCCTTCATCGTCTCCTCCACACGCTGCCAAAGCTATTAATACAGAAAAAGCAGCTACCATTCCAAAAATTTTTTTAAACACTACTGTGTATCTCCCCTTTATAGTTAAAATCTATATTTATAACTATATGTAATAGTATATGGTTGATATGATGATGAACTCAAAATGATGGGTCAGCCATATTCTTACTAAACCATTGTACGATCGTAGTCTATTAACTTCAGGTGGCTCATATATTGAAGTCCTCTACTTAACTCACTTTTACTAGTATCGTTGATTTTATTTTTTTAATTAGCATGCATTGAGCAGGTTCATTATTTCCAATAATCTTTTTTACTAGCGGTTTCGGCGAACTTTATGCCATTTATAAGTCACCTAACCTTTTGAAAAATAATTAAATGAAATTAATAAGATTAGTAGCAATTGTAAAGTAAATAAGCAAACCGATAATGTCATTCAACGTAGTAATGAATGGACCTGAAGCAATAGCTGGATCGAATTTTAACTTATTAATGACGAGGGGAACTGTTGTCCCAATTACAGCAGAAGCACTTAACGTACAAAAAATAGAAAATCCAACAATCAATCCTAAAGCCGTTTTCTGATAGATGATGGAAATTAATATAAAGATGACCACCATACAAATACCGCCAATTAAAGCCCCAGTTCCTAGTTCACGGAGAATCATTTTAAAATAACTTTTTTCTTCGATCGTACCGAGGGCAAGTCCACGAACGGATACAGCCAATGACTGTGTACCTACGTTACCAGCCGAATCCATAATCATCGGAATAAAAATGGCTAAGGCTACGACCGCTTCTAACGTTTCTTCAAATTGGTCAATCACTCCACCTGTAATTAAGCCTAAAAACATGAGAGTAATTATCCACGGCGATCTTTTTTTAGCTGCTACGAAAGAATTGATGTTCACATCTGTAGCACCTTTAGTTGCAGATATTTCTCCAAAATCTTCTGTCGTCTGGACCTCTATAATGTCCATTACATCGTCAACTGTCACAATACCTAAGAGACGGTTTTCATTGGAAACAACTGGTACAGCTAGTAAGTTATACTTTTTTATTATTTTTCCGACATCTTCTTGATTCATATTGTCAGGAACAAAAACAACTCTTGTTTTCATAATATCTTGGATCAATTCATCCGGCTCTGTGACAACAAGATCCTTTAAATTAACAACGCCTACCAAAAGACCGTCTCCGTCTACTACATAAAGATAATAAACAATCTCTGCATCATAAGCTTCGTCCCTCAAACTATTCAACACTTCAAACACCGTGTCTGTACTCGATATACTAATAAGCTCCTTCGTCATCACGGCTCCAGCCGACTCTTTTTCGTACGCAAGCAGACTTTTGATTTTCTCAGCTTTTTCTTTGTCCATCTCCTTTAAAATTAAATTGGAGTGTTTCGTGTCTATGCTAGATAAAAACCTCACAATATCATCCGTAAACATCGTATTAAACATTTCAGAGGCATATTCCATGCTGATTTCTTCTAAGCACTGCACTTGATTGTTATACTTTAACCCACTAAATACTCTAGCCATCTCTTTTGGTGAAAGAAATGCGTATACGGTGTGGCGTTCCTTTTGATTAAGTGAGGTGAAAACATCGACTTGATCAGATGGATGAAGCTCCAAAAATGTATTTCTAAAATCAGTTAGTTCTTCTTCATAGATCGTCGTCAAAATCACGTTAGAGTATTGTTCTCTTGTCTTTTTAGATAATTTCATCAATGTAGAGAGCCCCCTAGTATGTTTGTAAAGTATTTTAGAATGCTGTTATGTTGCTACTCTCTTATATACCTTTTGTTATATAAAAAAACACCTTCTATTCCTATAAGGTGTTATGTCTAATAAAAATGACAAAAAAATAAGCCCTATCTAAAAGCAATAGGGCTTAGCATTGTGCAGCATATCTTGTTATTTTCGTTCTCTCTTTAATTTAACTGTAATGTTTTGGACGAATTCATGATCGCGTCGATAACGTAATCTGCCGTTATGACTTCCGCGCCAGCCATGATGTTCTCTTCTTTCACTCCGTTATGTTCCATACATGATGAGCAAACTTTTAACTTGCCGCCCTGTTCCAAATACATTGGTAAAATTTCTTTAATTGCTTTAAATGGCGGTCCTATGTCGATTTTATCCGCATAGCCTTTCTCAGCTAAGTGAACGGCATCAGAGAGAAGCAAAACCTCAACACTATGTCCTTTTTCTAATGCCTTCGCTCCCATAGTGAACGCAATTGTTACGTTATTTTCATCCCGTTCGTGTGCTGTTAACGTAATTAACAAATCTGCATAACTCACATTTGTCGCCTCCTAATAAAATACCTTTATAGTTCTTCATTCTACTATGTATCCCCATTCGATAATTTAATCAACATGTGAACTTTATCTATTGACGCTCCTTTTTAGAGTATAAATTTGCGCGGTTCGTTCACAAGTATTAAATTCATCGTCAGTATGCTACCTTTTCGAAAACTGGGCGGCTATTTTTGCGACAATCGATTTCCTTGGTCTTAATCTGCCTTTTCGCAAATGTTTTTCAACGAGACGAGAATCAAAACAAGTAATGAGCTTGTTATCAAATTCCTCTTGTATTCGCGATTCAATTTCTTGTGAGGTTACAGCGACTTCCGTCTTCCCCTCATTGTCTTTTTTCATATCGATGTTCCCCCGATACTTTTGAGTAATGCTTTTCACGGATTATACCATATTTTCACAGTGGGAACAGAACGTTAATTACACTTCTGGTGTTGGTGTCGGCTCTGGGTAGCCTTCTTTGTATTTGTCATCAATATAGTTGCGAATGTCACTCAATGATGTTCCATCGTTATACATAACGATCGATTCCGCTGCAATGTCTAGGCAAGCTTGACACCTTGTTGCATGGTCGTCCCATACGAGTGATCCGTCTTCGTTGTTTTGATCGATGAAGCAGTCATAGTTGTCTTTATGACCGACAGATTCTCCGCAACCGCAATAACAAGGCATGTGTTCGAGTAAATCCTGATGGTGGGCGACAGCAGCATAAAGCATCTTCATATCATCTGATTTATCGTCTAAAAAAGCAGGTAGTTCAGACGTTGATGCCGTTTCTTGCCGCAGATCACCTAGTTGAGTATGTTCTTCTTCTTTAGTTGCACAGGCTCCTAACGGTAAAGAAAACAAGGCGATAAGCATAAATAAAGTTGTGAGTTTTCGCATCGTGTGGGTGCTCCATTTCTTTGGCAATCTTTCTATATTTTAGCACAATGCACCACGGATAAACGTGGCAATTTGTTGAAAATATTCTCTTAAACGCCTCATCTTATAAAAACGGCGTTATAAAGATTTCCCTAGTCATATCATTTCCATGACAAGCTTTCCGAATAGTGTTAAAATTTATCTATCTACTCGCTATACTTAGGGTGGACTAATTTTACACGAAGGGGGCTTTTACATTGCGGAAACAATTAAAACATTTTATTAATGGAGAATGGGTAGAATCTACAGGTTCTACGATCATTGATGTCATCAACCCAGCTACCGAAGAGGTAATTGGCCAAATTAGTGACGGAACACGGGAAGACCTCGACAAAGCGGTTGCAGCGGCGAGAGCTGCTTTTCCTTCATTTTCACAAACGACGAAAGAGGAACGAATCGAACTGTTAAATCGGATTGCTGACGAATATGAGAAACGTAAAGACGATTTAGTTGAGGTCATTACGCAAGAATTAGGATCACCGCTTCCGATGAGTGAAAGAACGCACTACAGCATGGGATTGGCTCACTTCCGCCAAGCAGCGAAGGAATTAGAAACCTTTGAATTTAACGAAAAACGTCCAAATAATACGGTCGTTCGTAAAGAACCAATTGGGGTAAGTGGACTTATTACGCCATGGAACTTCCCAACGAACCAAACTTCTACTAAGTTAGCAAGTGCTTTTGCGGCGGGATGCACCGTTATATTGAAGCCATCTGAGCTTACACCATTCGCAGCGATTATTCTCGCTGAAGTCTTTCAGGCTGCAGGTTTACCTAAAGGTGTCTTTAACCTTGTCAATGGAACTGGGGAAGTCGTCGGTAATGGCATCAGTTCTCACCCTGATATTGATCTTGTCTCCTTTACTGGTTCTGGAGCAGTCGGTCAAAAGATTACAGAAAACGCTGCAAAAACGATCAAGAAAGTCGCTCTTGAACTTGGTGGAAAATCGCCACTTGTCGTTCTTGATGACTTTGACATGAAAAAAGCTGCGCAGATCGCTGTTACAAATGTTGTATTTAACTCTGGTCAAGTGTGTACAGCTGCAACACGGACACTCGTTCCAAAGTCAAAGCATGATGAATTTATCGAAGCCGTGAAAGCAGTGTTGCCGAATTATCGTGTTGGAGATCCTCAAGACGGAACAAACTTCTTAGGACCGCTCATTTCTGAACAACAATACGAACGCGTGCAAGGTTATATTGAAAAAGGCATAGAAGAAGGTGCAACGATCGTTGAAGGCGGGACTGGGAAACCAGAAGGTATGGAAAAAGGCTACTATGTGAAGCCAACCGTATTTACAAATGTTAAAAATGATATGGTCATTGCTCAGGAAGAAATCTTCGGTCCCGTCATGTCTGTCATCACATATGAAAACATAGACGAAGCGATTGAAATTGCCAATGATACGATTTATGGATTGGCCGGTTACGTCGTTGGCGAAGATCAAGAAACCGTTCAAAAAGTGGCAAACTCGATTCGCGCCGGCCGAATTATTGTAAATGGTGCTTCCGGAGACTTCTCTGCTCCATTTGGAGGCTACAAACAATCCGGTATCGGACGTGAGTGGGGTGACTACGGTATTGAGGAATACTTAGAAGTTAAATCCGTTGTCGGAATTTCATCATAACAAATTAACATCTAAAAACTGCAAGCTCACAAGCACTTACCGTGCCATTAGGTAAGTGCTTTTCTATTTGTCATCATCTTCATCTTTATTTCGGAACGTATGTTCTGTATAATGGTTGTAAGGAGTTGAGCTACATGGTTTATGCCAATCATGAAGAGAAATCATTGATTGAACAGATGATTTTTCTACCTCTCGTGAAAAAGGTGCTTGAGCATGACATGAATGCCCTCGCTACTTACACAAAATTGCCTCGCCCTTATCTACAATTGCATGAAGATGTCTTTCAAGCTGTCAGCAATGATTTGCGCATAACAAAGCGAGAAGTGTACAGACGTGGAATTAAAGTATTCGAGGAATCGAGAGATCATTCAAGCATCCAATACAAAGCATACGTACGCGGATATGAGGAAACACATTGCTATGCCTTGATTTTTTTGAAAAATAAAACGGAAAAATACTTAACACATTATATACAAACGACGAGGAATACCGCCCAGCCTAGCGAGGAGAAAGAATTTCCTTCCTCATAGCAGACGGTGCTAGATTAATTTACGTGCCTACCCTTCGCATTCCGATAATAGAAAGCATAGACAATCGTTGCGAGAAAAATTAAGCCTGCGAAACAAAGATAAATATTTCGATACATGAGGTCTGGCGAAAGGCTTTCTTGACTCGTCAACAATAATCCGGAAATTGTCACTCCAATTCCTCCACCGAAAAACTGAATTAATTGCAAGATGCCAACCCCGGTTCCAATTTGGCTATCTGACAAAATTTTTGTGATCTCATTCGAATTGCTCGATGTGATAGCTGTAAAGCCGATGCTTGCAACCATATAAATAAGCAATATAAAATACGGACTTATCGTCGCAAACAGTGCAAACAATAAAGCAGAAGCAAGGAAAAGGATTTGACCAAAAACAAGCAATGGTGTTGAGCCATGGCGGTCAATAAGCCTTCCGATATACTGCCCAGCAATCACTGACAAGATCGCACCTGGAAATATCATAAGGCCTGTCTCGGTTGGGCTTTTTCCAAGTACTGTCGTAAGCAAAATAGGCAATAAGAATAAATTGGCAAAGTTAATAAAAAAAGCAGAGCTCCCGATAAAAAGCAATTTTATATATTGCTTGTTACGTAGAATAATCGGCGGAATGAACGGTGCTTCCATTTTATTCAAATAAATCCACAATCCAGCAAAGGCAACGATGGTTCCAATTAAAATGCTATATAAAAAAGTCGACAGGTACAAGAGCAAACCCGTCACAGCAATCCCTGTCAGAACAGCACCAATTAAATCAAACTTCCCTTTTTTCATTTCCTCTTTTGGCAATAACTTTTGAAAAAAAGGAATGGAGAGTACAGCAAGCCCGGTTACAGCAAAAAGATAATTCCAGCCTAAATACTCCGTAATGATCCCGCCTAATACAGGACCTAGTCCAAAGCCTAAGGAAGCTATGGAAGCAAAGATCGCCATCGCCTTACCTCGCCGCTCAACAGGGATGTAGCGCCCAGCAAGGACCATACTTAATCCCATCACCGCTCCTGCTCCCGCTGCTTGCACAATCCGGGAACCTAGTAATACAAAATAATGAGTGGAGAAGAAACCGATGCCAGATGCAATTCCTAATATGCTTATTGCGTACAACAACAACGTTGATAGCGGGACGAAATCAGATAATCTACTAAACGTCAATGTCGAAATCGCAAACATGATCGAATATCCAGACACGAGCCACGCTGCAGTCGAAGAGCTTAAAGAAAAATCTTGAAGCACAAAAGGAATAGCAACATTAAACATCGTCGTATTCATAACGACGAGCAAGTTCGTAATCCCCCAAATTAAAATAATTTTATTCTCTTGTAAGGTCACTTGCCTTTCCGCTTGGGAAGATTCTAGTAAAGTTGAAGACATATGAACCCGCCTTGTTTTCGTTATTTTGTCGTCCCGAAGGTGATTCGGCTAGTATTCTGTAAGATTATGCTAACCTTTCTCTTTTTCCATCTTCACTTCCTTTTATAATCAAGCATGTGCTTGTAGAATGAGCAACAAGACTTTCTTTTTCGTCATAAATATGACATTCTAGTAATCCTGTTGTGTTACCTTTTTTGATCAATTGCCCGACCGCTCGAAGCTTAGCTTGCCAAATTGGCTTGAGGAAATTTAATTTTATTTCTACCGTTGTAAATAGTTCATCATCCGCAAGTGTACTAGCAAATGCATAGCCCATCGCGGCATCAGCGATGTCACCTAATATTCCACCATGTAGTGTACCCATCGGATTATAATGTCGTTCAGACGTTGCCAATTCAATGACTACCCTACCTTCTTCGGCTTCTGCTACTTTAAAGCCAAGTAATTGACCGACTGGTGCATTGGGAATTTTGCCTGCTGCCATCTGCTTTAGCCCTACTAAATGCTTGTTCATCCAGTTCACCTCTCCATTTTTACTTCGCATAAAAAGAGATTGCACCGGCATGCCAATGGATACCGATGCATTAAAACCAAAACTCTTTATTGATTAATCAAAGCTTTGATCACCTTGTAGAAGTCTGCGAGCTATCGTACGGCGTTGAATGATTGCTGTTCCGTCTGGAACTTGAGTCGCACGAACGTGACGCCACACTTTTTCAAGTTGAAGTTCGTTCGTTAAGCCCATGCCACCACAAATCTCCATGCAACGATCAAGTACGCGTGTGCTCATTTCTGTCGTAAATGCTTTAATCATGGAAATTTCTTTCAAAGGTAATTCCTTTTCATTTTCCATTTTCCAAGTACAGTGAAGCACCATATTCCGCCCTGCATAAATGTCCATCGCACATTCAGCAAGCAACATTTGAATCGCTTGGTGATTTTCGATTGTTTTGCCAAATGTTTTACGCTGTTTTGAATAATCAATCGCAATATTTAAAGCCCATTGTGCG
>DKGN01000104.1 GCA_002453275.1 Caryophanales bacterium UBA6769 | reverse complement strand
ACGGGGATCGTTCGTTCCACATTACTTATAATGCCTGCTGTTACTGTTCCTTCAAGAAAGCCTAACGGGTTGCCGATCGCAATAGCTGGCTCCCCTGGCTTGACGCTGCTCGACGTTCCGAACTCGGCAATCTTCTCGACTTTATTTGCATCGACTTGAAGGACAGCCAGATCCATAAGCGGATCGGAACCGATCAGCTCGGCTTCGAGTCTGTTGCCATTACTTAGCGTCACTTCAAGTCCGTTTGCATCTCGTACGACGTGGTAGTTCGTCACGACAAAGGCATCGTCGCCTGCTTTTTTGTAAATGACGCCTGAGCCTGCACCCGCTTCGCTCACTTGCCCCTCCCAAAAGTTCGTTCGTTGGAGATTAATTACCCCTACAACAGCATCGCTCACTTTCGAGACGGCCCCCGTGATGTCGGAGTCAACATCAACACTTACTTTTTCTGATGGACCTGCGTTATCGTTATCTAAGACTTCGCGCTCATTACCACTAGGTAATATGCCTAAGCCTGCAAGCTTTGGTACTGCAAGTAGGACGATAAGTGCGCCAATGAGTGCACCAATGATACCTGATAAAAAAGGACGGACATTTTTATTCTGTCGTTCTTGTCTACTAGAGTTATTTGGATCATCGTAATAGCCCACGACCGGTCACCTAACCTTTCGTTCTGTATCAGTATGCCAGTTTAGGAAATTTTTATTATCCTTTTTTTAATCCATACTGTTAGTATAAGAAAAAAAGGTGATGCTTTATGAAATTGTGGCGAATTTACCACATTTTTTCATATGATAACAAATTTAATTATACTGCGGTAAGTGCTGTCGGCTTTTCAGGGTCAGTATCACATAGGATAAAGTCTGAACCGACTGTATAGCCCCGCTCCTCAAGAACTTGTTGTACGGAGAGGCGTGCTAGGTCTTTCATGTTGTTATCTTGACTTAGATGAGCTAAGTATATCCGCTTCGTATTCGTACCAATCACATCCGCTAACGCATGGGCGGCATCTTCATTGGAAACATGGCCTTTATCGCTTAAAATTCTCCGTTTCACATTCCACGGATAACGCCCCATCATGAGCATGTTCACATCGTGATTCGCTTCGAAAATATACATGTCCGATTCGTTAATCATGCCTTTCATTCGGTCGCTTACATAACCAATATCTGTAGCTAGTGTAAGCTTTTTTCCTTCATGATGGAAAATGTAAAACATCGGTTCAGCGGCATCATGGGAGACGCGAAACGATTCTACATCTAAGTCTCCAAAGGTTTTGATCGCTTCAACAGGAAATTCAAATTTCTGTTCATTTTCGACTTCACCAATGCTGTCTTCCATCGCATCCCACGTCTTTTTGTTCGCATAAATCGGTAGCTTGTAACGCCTCGCAAGTACGCCTAATCCTTTTATATGATCGCTATGTTCATGCGTAACGAGAATACCGTCAAGCTCTTTCGGAGAACAATGCACATTGCTCATGAGCTTTTCTATCTTTTTGCCACTTAAGCCAGCATCAATTAATAGCTTTTGTTTATTTGTTTCAACGTAAAGTGCGTTCCCTGAGCTTCCGCTTGCGAGAACGCTAAACCTCAGACTCATATTCTTCGTCTCCTGTCTCAGATCCTGATTCTTGGTTTGGGTCATCAATTAGTCCGTTGATTGCATTCACGTAATAATGTCGTTCCTCATTCACTTCGATGAGCCATGTCGGTGCAAGCACTTGTGTTTCGCCTTCGATTAAACTAAAGTATCCGAGCTCAATCCACGTAATTTTGTCTTTACGTGCGAGTTTGCTTTTATTAAATAGTTGGTTGATTGCTTTAATTGCCGTTAAAATTTCTTGTTCTTTTCCTTGCTCATTCGTATCCAAGTATGTTTGGGAGAAGCTGGTAATCTCTCCATCCTCGTTCAATTGAATCATAATTTGCCCGTTGATGCTATCTTCTTTTTGATAGATCGGACTCTTTTCATACGTTTGAATGAAGACGAGTTCTTTTCCTTTTTTTGATAAATATTCTGAGTAGACGTAATCATCACTAAACAGGACTTGTAACCCGATTAAGCTTTTTGCTTCACTTTTTGTTCCGATAATTGGTTTTGGCTCGTCGTAGGTAATGAGTAACTTTTTGTTATCTTCTGCCGTTCGAACAGTAACCCCATCTGACTCGATTTCTTTCACATCTTCATCTGAAAATGTATATGTTTCTCCAATGATGTGAGTGAGCTTTTTCGGAACGGAAGGTAATTCAGGGTACGTAATGTCCATATGCTTCAATTGGTCTTCTATTTTCACAGATGACTCTGAAATATAGTCAAATTGATTTTCACTTTGTTTTTGATAGAGCTGATAGCCGAGAAAGAGGTCAAGCACGAAAAATGTGACGATGAAGATTGTTTTTGTCCGGCTCCAATCCACGTGCATTGCCTCCTTTCATCGGTTCATTTTCTTTCAAAATGACTTCCCACTTTCCTTGGTAAAAGATATACCAGTTCGGTGTGAAGACGACGTAATCATCGTAGCTACTCACTGTATAGCCGAGTGTAATTTTTTCAATCTCGTTTGCATCGAAGACGAATGAATTTTGTAACGCTGTCATCAGTTCCTCAGCTGATAGAAGTGTCAGTGTATCTGGTTCCTCATAAACGACGGAATCTGCTATCGTCTCCATTGAACGTACATATTCGAACACTTCATGATCTTGCCAAATGACTTGTAGCTCAGCAATTCGTGCATCAAAGGCTGGGTACCCATTAAATAAGAGACGAAATTCAATTTGTGATTTATGATCAGCACGATCTCTTACGCTCGTAAACGCGTACGGTTCTGTGAAGCCACCGTGACTATTGACAAACCGGTGTGCCTGCAAAATCGTAGAATCAGTTTGACCGTTCATTCTGTCTCCACGCCTCGTTGGATTGATGAAGGTCACATAATTAGAGTTAAAAAACACTTTAAGCTCACGGTTCCCATCTGTATAGGAACGGAGATTATTCTCTTGATAGCTTTCCCTTACGAGACTCGGATCAGGGAAGAGCGCTTTCGTTAAATCTAACTCTGGGATCGGGACTGGGTACGCTTGAAGCTTATTCATTTCAAGTGGCTTCGTTGGAAAGTACGTTGGTATTCGGCTTGAGCCAACATGCAAAAGCTCAACGTCTAAAAAGCTCTCCTTCTGCTGTGCGTAGATGTCTTCATACGCTTGGAACGTTTGGTTTGAGATTTCTGCCTCGATATAGCTTTTGTTCTGAAAAGAGATAAACCAAGCATACGTTTTGACACGATTCCCTCTATCTTGTTCGAACACAATGACGCGATCCACGTCAGATAAAACGGGTTGTTCCCGGCTAAAGTCCAACAGCTGGTGAAAAACATCCATAGAGAGTCCGTCTGCGAAGACGAAGTCAATGCTTTTTTCATTGTTAACGAGGTTCATCACTTGGTTGTTCAACGAGTATTGTTCAAAACCTGTAAACGTTCCTTCAAGCAGGAGGTCATACAGTGGCTTAAATCCGTCGACACGATAAGCACCACTGTGGCTTTCCTCAGCATGATGAAAAACGTGAATTGGAGTGATCACTTCATTTAATGAGCGCTCTTGTGCGAGCATTACCTTTTCAATTGTTTCCAAATTAGCGAGTTGCTCGTAATTCGGCTGAAACGTCCACAGAAAATAGGTCAAGAGTAGGCTGATTGCAACTAATGCAGTAAGGATAATGGTTTTGAGCTTTTCAAAATTCATCTGTAGTCAGCCTCCGCTACTGTTTTAAATGGAAGGGTGAACGTAATCGTTGTTCCCTTCCCCCATTCACTTTCTGCCCAAATATCCCCGCCATGTGCATGGATGATGTCTTTTGCAATGGCGAGCCCTAGCCCTGTCCCTCCAAGTTCTCTCGTTCTCGCACGATCAACACGATAAAAACGCTCAAAAATTCTCGATAAATTCGCTTTCGGAATGCCAACCCCTTCATCTGCAACGCTCACACGGAGTCGATTTGCTTGTTGGAAACAACGGAATGTGACCGTGCCGCCTTCAGGTGAATATTTCAATGCGTTTGAAATGATGTTATCGATTACTTGCGTCATTTTATCTTTATCAAGGTTGACGTATGCGGCGCCTGCTTGCAAGTAGCGTACGAAATGAATCGTGCTTGATTTTGACATTTCAAAACGATCAATGATCCCGTTAAAGTAATCAATAAAGTTAGCTTCCTCAAGATGAAAGTCATATTCTTTTTTATCCATTTTTGAAAGCTGTAATAAATCGTTGACGAGGCGAATCATTCGGTCAGTTTCATTCCCGACGACATTCAAAAATTTCGGAGCGAGTTCTTCACTTTCCCATGCTCCTTCTTGGAGTGCTTCAATGTAGCTTTTTAATGTTGTAAGTGGTGTGCGCAATTCATGTGAGACATTTACAACAAACTCACGACGCTCTTGTTCAATTTGTTCTTGTTCCGTTATATCATGAAGGACCGCAATTAACCCATTGATTGAACCGTCATCACCTAAGATAAATGAGTGGCTCGAGCGCAGGATATACGTGTCGTCATCATCACTAAAATCAAGCAATTGTGATTCTGGCCCTAAGTAAAACTCGTTCCATGTCATTTCCTCAGCAAGTCGGAACACTTTCAAGATTGAAGTTCCGAGTACGTTTTGCCGTGAAATGTTTAACATTTGTTCTGCTCGATCATTCATGAGGATGATCATACCGTCACTGTCCGTGGCAATAACTCCATCCGTCATAAAAGACAAAATAGACCCGAGTTTCTTTCGTTCTCCTTCAGTAATTGCATTCGCTTCTTCTAACTTTCTCGTTAAGTCATTAAACGCGGCAGCAAGCTGACCGATCTCGTCATCGCCATAGATCTTTACTTTTCGTGTAAAATCGCCTCTCGCCATGATAAGGGCGTGATTTCGCATGTCTAACATCGGTCTCGTTATTGTCCGTGCCAAAAAAACACCTAAGATTGCAGTTATAATAAGTGCGATGACCGTTGCGGTCACTAAAATCGTATTAATTTCATTAAGCTGCTGATACACTTCTTCCATCGAGGCTTCCACATAAATCGCCCCGATTGGTGCTTCTTTACCTGCAACGAGAATTGGCAATGCGGAAACATAAATTCGATCGCCTGTTGCTTGATCTCTTAAAATATCATCATCTCGAGAACCGAGTAGCGCTTGCTTCACGCGAACGTCGTTCGTCCGCTCTCCGCCTGACTCAATATTCCCTCTCGTGACGATGACTTCGCCGTCCCGATCAATTACTTGAACCTCACGGATTGCGTTGTTCAACGTCGGAAAGTTAAATACGAGCGAATCGACGTTTTCTTTTATATCCTCTGGCGCACTTTCCGGGGCTTTGTCCAACTCATTGCCGACATTGTAAACGAGCAGCTCGACCCGATCTGTTATCGAATCTTTAAAATTTGTTTTGAACCGTTCCTCGAGCTGTTGAATAAAGTACACGCTAATGATTTGGATCGCAACGACGATAAGAAGAACATACATGAGCGTGAATTTCAGGTGAATAGATTTTATAAAAGGCCTTTTTGTCATCCTGTTGTCTACTCCTGATCAGGGTTACGCAAATAATAACCGACACCGCGTCTCGTTATAATCCACGCAGGATGGCTCGGATTATCCTCGACTTTTTCACGTAGGCGACGAATCGTCACATCAACGGTTCGTACGTCACCAAAATAATCATATCCCCAAACGGTTTGCAAGAGATGTTCTCTCGTCATCACTTGACCAATATGTCTCGCTAAATAGTGTAACAACTCAAATTCACGATGTGTTAAGTCCAATGCCTCTCCGTGCTTCGTTACTTGGTATGCATTCGGGTGGATGATAAGCGAACCGATAGCTATATCCTTTGTTTCGTTTTCCCCTTGACTGTCATCTTTTTGGTGTCTGCGAATATTCGCTTTCACACGTGCAATAAGCTCTCGTGTGCTGAATGGCTTTGTGACGTAGTCATCGGCGCCTAATTCGAGACCGAGCACTTTATCAATCTCAGAGTCTTTCGCCGTCAACATAATGATCGGCATGTGGTGTGCTTTCCGAATGTCACGACACACTTCCATTCCGTCTTTTTTCGGTAACATTAAATCTAAAAGGACAAGATCAGGAGGATCTTCTTCCACTTTTATTAACGCTTCATCTCCATCGTGGGCAACGACAACCCGATATCCTTCTTTTTCAAGATTAAATTGGAGAATATCTGCAATTGGTTTTTCATCTTCAACGATTAATATTTTCTTTTCCATTATGTGTCACTCCTTCGCTTACATTTGAAACGCATTCTATTGCCATCTATGTTCTCTGCCATTTTCATGTCTGTTAAGCAAGCATGGTTTTACCTATCCATTCATTTTAACATAAAGAGCAAGCCCGTTCAGAAAATAACTATTTTACCATATGTAGATCTATTCGTTTTTAAATTAAAAAAACCTGCTAATGTGAATTAGCAGGTTACGTTCTCTATTTATTCATCGGCTACTTTTACGAGTTGTTTCCCAAGGTTGTCACCTCGGAATAAACCAAGAAATGCATCAGGAGCATTTTCCAGCCCTTCTGTAATCGTTTCTTTGTACGTAATTTTGCCTTCTTTTAGCCATTGGGACAATTGCTTTACTCCGTCTCGGAATTGGTCCTCGTAATCACTGACGATGTAGCCTTTTAGTAAAACACTTCGCGTTAGTAAGTATGGCAAGATCCGCGGTCCTTTTTCAATTTTCGTTGCGTTGTAATGCGCAATTTGACCACAGAGAGCTACACGTGCATGGAAATTTAGAAGCGAGAGTACCGCATCCGAGATTTCCCCACCGACGTTGTCAAAGTATACGTCAACTCCTTGTGGACACGCAGCTTTTATGTCGTTACGAATGTTTTCTGTCGTTTTATAGTTAATGACTTCGTCAAACCCAAGCTCTTCTTTTAAGTATGCAATCTTTTCATCGGAGCCTGCGATCCCTACAACACGGCTGCCTTTTAGCTTCGCGATTTGACCGACGATCATGCCGACGGCACCAGCCGCTCCAGATACGACGACCGTCTCGCCTTCTTTTGGCTGGCCGATGTCAAGCAATCCAAAATACGCTGTTAAGCCTGGCATACCTGTAACGTACAGTGCAGTCGAAATTGGTGCTGCATTCGGGTCAATTTTCTGTAAATGCTTTCCGTTAATAGCTGTGTAGTCGGCCCATTTCAGCATGCCTGTTACATAGTCACCTTCAGCGAAGTTTGAATCGTTCGATTTGACGACTTTCCCAACGACACCACCCATTAATGCTTTACCAACTTGGAAAGGTTCGGCGTAAGACTTCGCATCGCTCATTCTCCCGCGCATGTACGGATCAACGGATAAGTAAAGCGCTCGAACGAGTACTTGACCTTCCTTTGGCTCTGGTACGTCCGTTTCAACGAACTTAAATGTTGAATCATCTGGCATTCCTTTCGGTCTTTCCGCAAGTAAGACTTGTCTGTTCTTTTCTCCCATGATTGTATGCACCCCCAAAATTTTTTCTTCCCTCGTCTTCTATTCTACTAAAAAATTTTAGTATTTCCCAAAGAAACCGCTTACTTTATTTTAGTTTCACTCATAAGCCGCTCTGAATAAGACTTTTAAGCCGTTAAAAAAGCTTAGGTTTTTTCAACCTAAGCTCGTTAATCTTATTTGAATTAAGCAAATACGCCTCGGAGCATGTTCGTTTGGGCCCGATCTGGACCAACGGAAAAAATCGAAAGTGGGATACCCGTCAATTGTGAGACACGCTCGATATAGTGGCGTGCATTGTCAGGTAACTCGTCTAATGATTTAACTCCCGTAATATCTTCCTTCCAGCCTGGTAACTCTTCGTAAATTGGCTTACATTGTGCAAGCTTTTTTAAGCTAGCGGGAAATTCTTCAATTCGTTTGCCGTCAAGTTCATAGGCGACACAAATTTTCAGTGTGTCGATGCCTGTTAACACGTCAACAGAATTAAGTGATAAGTCCGTAATTCCGCTTACACGACGAGCGTGACGGACAACGACGCTATCGAACCAACCGACACGGCGAGGACGACCTGTTGTCGTTCCGTATTCTTTACCTACTTCGCGGATTTTATCTCCGATCTCACATGTCAATTCCGTTGGAAACGGTCCATCGCCAACTCTTGTCGTATATGCCTTTGCTACACCGACAACGTGATCAATTTTCGACGGTCCGACACCAGAACCAATCGTTACTCCACCTGCAATCGGGTTTGATGAGGTAACGAATGGATATGTTCCTTGATCAATGTCGAGCATGACCCCTTGTGCCCCTTCAAATAATACGCGTCTTCCATGGTCAAGAGCATCGTTTAAGACGACAGACGTATCGACGACATATTTGGCAAACTGCTGACCGTACTCATAATATTCTTCTAAAATCTCTCCAAGTTGAAAGCCTTCTGTTTCATACATCCGCTCAAATAGACGGTTCTTTTCTTTTAAATTAATCTCAAGCTTTTCAGCGAATACGTCTTTATCGAGTAAATCTGCAACCCGAATTCCGATTCTCGCTGCTTTATCCATGTACGCAGGTCCAATTCCTTTACCTGTCGTCCCGATTTTGTTCGCACCTTTTCGGTCTTCTTCAAGCAAGTCCTGCTTAATGTGATAAGGCAAAATGACGTGAGCACGATTACTAATTCTTAAATTATCCGTACTGAAGCCTTCGTTGTGGATATATTGTAACTCCTCTACGAGTGCTTTTGGTTCAACGACCATACCATTTCCGATTACACACGTTTTATGTTCATAAAAAATTCCTGATGGAATTAAATGCAATTTATATTTTTTGTTATTAAATACGATCGTATGACCCGCATTGTTCCCACCTTGATAACGGGCAACGACTTCTGCGTTTTCCGATAAGTAGTCCGTAATTTTTCCTTTTCCTTCGTCTCCCCATTGCGTTCCAACAACAACGACAGATGACATAAGCATATACCTCCGGTTTCAGAATAAAACGCACGTTGCGTTTGTCAAAAATCTAACCTTAAAAACCATTGTAAGTTTACCAATAGCAACATGAAAAGTCAATGAAACACGAACATTTTTTGTGTAAGGTCAATATTCGTTCGTGTCCTTTCTCTAGGTGAAGGGATTTGCGCCTCGACGTTGAATAGAAAAAGGAGAAACCAAATATTGGAGGGATCAGCATGTCGTTACGAGGAAAAGTAGCATTAATTACGGGGTCAGCGACAGGGATCGGACGAGCAATCGCGATCGATTTAGCAAAGCAAGGAGCTTCCATTGTCATCAATTACTCCCGCTCAGAAAAAGATGCACAAGAAACAGCGGAAATGGTTCAAGCCCATGGGGTTGACTGTCTCGTCTATCAAGCTTCCGTCGCTTCTGACGAAGAAGTGCGTGCGATGGTCGATGCAACGATTGCAAAGTTTGGTAGGCTCGATATATTAGTGAACAACGCAGGAACAACAACGTTTGTTCCTCATGACGACCTAGAAGCATTACAGGAAGAGCATTGGGACACTGTCATGGACGTCAACGTAAAAGGGTTGTTTTTCGCATGCCGCGCTGCTGAAGAAGAATTGAAAAAAACGAAAGGCTGCATCGTGAACGTTACATCAGTTGCTGGTTTAACTGGAGGGGGCAGTTCCATTGCCTATTCCGCATCAAAGGCAGCCGCAGTAAGCGTGACAAAGTCACTGGCACGTGTATTCGCTCCAGAAGTTCGAGTCAATGGAGTGGCACCTGGAGTTGTCATGACACGCTGGATGGACGGTCATGAAGAGTTTGCAAAAAAGCATTCAAAGCGAACACCACTCGGAAGACCTGCTTATCCAGAAGACATATCTGAAGTCGTCCTGTCGCTCATTACTGGTGCTAGCTTCATGACAGGGCAAACGCTCGTCGTCGACGGCGGAAATTTAATTTAATTGCTTGAAAGAACAGAAAAGGTGTGTGCGATTCTTTATCGCTACACACCTTTTCTATTTTCATAAATTATGCACTTGGTGGAATGTCACGGTCATCATGTCTACGATCTAAATTCACGAATTTGTTATATTCCTTAATGAACGCAAGCTCAACCGTCCCTGTCGGACCGTTCCGCTGCTTCGCAATAATAATTTCAATCATATTTTGACTTTCTGATTCTTTGTCATAATAGTCGTCACGATATAAAAAGGCGACGATATCCGCATCTTGCTCGATGCTATTATGAACGATAAAATCATTTGCGACAAAATTGTGATTCCCCGGAACGGTTGCATCAAAAACTTCTTCCACTTCTAGAGGGGTTATTTCTACAATCTCATCCCAATAAATATGAGAGCCTGCAAGACTAACCAGCTTATTGTCTGGTATTACTTTCGCTAGTCTATGCATTCTTTCACGTGACACACCATTTTTCATAAGTGCTGAACCGCAATATGACATTTCTAACCCTGCACAAACTTTTCTCCAGCTTAAATGATGCTCATTTTTAACGACAGCAACATAATTCCAAACTTCTTTAGGAATCACATCGAGATTGGGGTTGCTTTTTCGTTCAATTAAGTAGAGGCGAAAAGCTTCAACCACTTCTCCACGTTTTCCAAAAGAGCCTATCTTTTCAAAGAAACGTAATAATGACGCATGTCCAGATATATCAACATTGTAATTATCACGATATTGACCGTGACTTTGTGGAATTGTACGTAATGTGCTTAAAATTCCAAGTCGTAATAACAAATGTTGAACTTGTTCAGCTAATTTTTTACTACTGCTCGTATAGAAGACTTTCCCGCGTCTTCCCTTTTGATAAGAGATACACCCATCGGTTGCCCATAGATGGTGTAAAAAAAACTGTATCGATTTTAAAGGTTGTGTAAACACTTGCTCAGGAATTTTCTTTTCATATGATCTCAAATTCCAGATTCCTAAATCTTCAAACCAGAGACTAATCGGGTGACGTACTCCATGCGTTAGATGGTAGGGAGATGGTAAATAAACGTGCTGCCAGTTCCCTTGTTCAACAAACCTTGGGTTGATATCAAATAACTCTTCGGCAGCATCAGCGACGAAAGCTAAATTGCTTTCATCTTCATTTGTATAATGAATGGGTTGTCGTGACAGCACACAACCGTCTCCTATCAAATGTGCCAACAAACCTAGTTCATTTTTTGTCATTGTCTTATCACTAGATTTTGATTCGATTTTTGGCAGTTCTCTTGCTACAGCAATCTTTTCACCAACTTGTAAGTCTTCTAGAGGAGTCCAACCATCTATATTGTAAAAAGGGTGGTTTGCAGAAGCTTTGATGATACGGCCACTCGCTGTTTTTAATTCAAACAACTGTTTATATCCGCTACTAAAGACTTTACTTATATTGGACACTTCCAATTGTAAATCATTGTTCATGCTAACAACCGGGATATTTGTTTGGCCAACCAATGATCCAATTTCCACAAGTTCACCTGTATCAGCTCGCATAATCAACGTATCGTAAGATAAACAACCACTTTCACGAATATCTGACATAATCGGCCGTTTGTCCTGACGTGATTCAACACCACGGGATAGCTGTGACAATGCGACTACTGGCACTTCAAGCTCACGCGCAAGTGCCTTAAGTGAACGGGAAATCTCTGAAACTTCTTGTTGACGATTGTCCCCTCCACGGGTGCTGCTCCCTTGGATCAACTGCAAGTAGTCAATGACAACGAGCCCGATCCCTTTTTCTTGCTTCAGCCGACGACATTTTGCACGAATTTCACCGACGCGAATGCCTGGCGTATCATCAATGTATATCCCCGCACTCGCTAAGCTCCCCATCGCCATCGTGAGTTTCTCCCAATCGTCTGGTGTCAGTCTTCCAGTACGAAGCCGCTGAGCATCGATGTTCCCTTCGGCACAAAGCATCCGCATGACAAGCTGTTGAGCCCCCATCTCAAGACTGAAAATCGCGACATTTTCTTCCGTTTTCGTCGCAACGTTTTGAGAAATATTTAACGCAAAGGCGGTTTTCCCGACCGACGGTCTGGCAGCAACAATAATGAAGTCATTCCGTTGAAAACCTGCTGTAATTCGATCGAGTTCAACGAAGCCAGTCGGAACACCAGTAATATCGTCCTTTCGATTATGAAGCATTTCGATATTGTCATAAGCATCGATAAGTACGTCTTTAATCGAAGCGAACGCGCCTGTGTTTTTTCGATTCGCGACTTCGAGAATATTTTTTTCCGCTTCGTCTAAAATTTTTTCGACTTCTTCCTCACTCGCGTACCCTTCAGCTGCAATATCGGTCGCTGTGCGGATCAATCGTCTGAGCAATGATTTCTCTTCGACCATGTAACTATAATATTCAACATTCGCCGCTGTTGGAACGGAGCTCGCCAATTCACTTAAATACGAAACGCCGCCAATTTCTTCAAGAAGCTTGCGGTTTTGTAGCTCCGTTGTCACCGTGACGAGGTCAACGGGCTCCCCACGATCTGAAAGATCGACCATCGCCCGGAAGATCCGTTCATGGGCAGGTCGATAGAAATCTTCTGGGGTGAGAACTTCTGTCGCTCTCGTTAATGCCTCTTGTTCTAGAAAAACAGCACCAATGACCGCTTGCTCTGCTTCTATATTATGTGGAGGTATTCGTTCATTCACACTTCATTCATCCTTTTCTCCCATCGATTGCATGGAAAAGTTTTTGTTAATCCTCAATCACATGAACTGTAATCGTTCCTGTAACCTCATGATGAAGTTTCACTGGGACTTTATGGTGTCCAAGTGAACGAATAGGATCTTTAAGTTCAATTTTTCGACGATCAACATTCAATTTGTATTCCTTTTTTAACGTCTCTGCAATTTGTTTACTCGTAATAGAACCGAATAAACGCCCATCTTCGCCAGACTTTGCTTTCATTTTAACTGTTGTTTCAGCTAATTTATTTTTTAATTGCTCTGCTGTAGCTTTCTCTTCTTGTTCTCGATCTGCTTCCTTCTGTTGTTGTGCTTTTAATTTTCTTAAGTTTCCAGGGTTGGCCTCTTCTGCTAACTTGTTTTTGAACAAAAAGTTATTTGCATATCCTACTGGTACATCTTTAACTTCCCCTTTTTTTCCTTTACCTTTTAC
>DKGN01000105.1 GCA_002453275.1 Caryophanales bacterium UBA6769 | reverse complement strand
AGCCGTTATGGCTTTGAATTCGTTGATCAACTGTTCACGTTGAAGCACACTAACAAACCGAAGCATTATGCAATTTATTTATAAAATAAGTTGAGAAAAATCTTGCGAATGGCAGGATTTTTCTTTTTTTTGAGGAATTTTAAAAAATGAGTGGTACAATGTGGGGGAATGTGGTAGATTGTAAATAGAAGGTGGGGGAATGAGTCATGTTCATGGGGGAATATGAACATAATATTGATGAAAAGGGACGCATGATTATCCCAGCAAAATTTCGCGATGAACTTGGCTCTACCTTTGTGCTCACGAGGGGTCTAGATCAGTGTGTCTTTGGATACCCTTTAGAGGAATGGAAGGTTTTGGAAGAGAAGCTTAAAGCTTTACCATTCACGAAAAAGGATGCACGAGCATTCACAAGATTTTTTTTCTCTGGTGCAACAGAGAGTCAGTTAGATAAGCAAGGTCGGGTAAACATTGCTCCAACCTTACGAAAATATGCCCAATTAGAGAAAGAATGCACGATCATTGGGGTTTCAAATCGGATTGAAATTTGGAGCAAAGGTATTTGGGAAAGCTATTACCAATCTTCAGAAGATTCATTCGGAGAGATTGCAGAAAGCTTAATCGACTTTGAAATGTAAAGATTAAAGTAGGAATGAAATGAATACACACGAATCAGTACTTGCGATTGAAGCGATAAGTCAACTAAACATAAATGAAAATGGCGTATACGTAGATTGTACTTTTGGAAGAGGCGGTCATAGCGCACAAATCCTGGAAAAGCTATCTTCAAAAGGACGACTCTATGCTTTTGATCAAGATTTGGAAGCTGCTACATATGCCGAAGAACACTTTTCACGATTTCAAAATTTTGAATTTATTTGCGAGAACTTTCGCCACATACATAAAGAATTACAGGCGCGTGATGTAAAAGGGGTAGATGGGGTTTTATTTGACCTCGGGGTATCATCACCACAATTAGATGTGATTGAGAGAGGATTTAGCTATCACAACGATGCACCACTTGATATGCGGATGGATCAAAGTTCTCAATTCTCAGCATACGATATCGTTAACGAGTGGGAGTATGGCAAGCTAGTTTCAATTTTTTATCAGTATGGTGAAGAGCGATTTTCAAAGCAAATTGCTAGAAAAATTGAAGCGGCAAGGGAACAGAAACCAATTGAAACGACACATGAGCTCGTTGAGCTTATTAAGGAAGCCATTCCAGCGCCAGCTAGAAGACGTGGCGGACATCCTGCAAAACGAGTATTTCAAGCGATCAGAATCGCTGTGAATGATGAACTGAAAGTGTTTGAAGAAGGGATAACATCAGCAATCGACTTATTAAACCCTTCGGGAAGGGTCGTAGTTATCACGTTTCATTCACTTGAAGATCGAATTTGTAAAAAAGTATTTAGGCAAGAAAGCAAAGGGCCTGAACTACCACGAGGATTACCAATAATTCCAGAAACATATAAACCAAAATTAAAACTAATAACGAGAAAACCAATATTACCTACAGAAGAAGAAATTGCATTAAATCGAAGAGCACGATCAGCAAAAATGAGGGTTGCTGAAAAGCAGTAAACGAAAAAATTTCCGGGGACTTTATAAATTTTAAAAACTAAAGAGGGGAGAGAGTACGATGAGTAATGTTGCTTACGAAATGAGAGATAAGGCCCGTGAAAAGCGACATATAAATAAGTCATCGACAGTTGTTGTCGAAAAAGGTAGAATAACGAAAGGGGAAGTCATCCTACTTTCATTACTAGCGGCTGTCATTTTTATTGCATCGATTTTTGTCCTATCAAATTATTCAACAATCCAATCACTTAACCGAGATGTTCATGTTTTACAAACTGAAATTGACAAACACGTTAGCGCAAACGAAGACTTGCAACTCCAAGTAACTGAATTAAGTGAGCCAGATCGGATATTATTGATTGCAAAAGAAAAACTCGGACTTTCATTAAATGAAAAAAACGTTAAAGTAATTACAGATTAATGAGAGTGTGATAGATATGAAAAGAATAAAAAACGCTAATATTAATCGCGGAGCAGCTAGTATTTTATTTTTATTTGTGCTGCTCTTTATTTTGTTTTTTTCGCGCTTTTTATATATAGAAGTGACAAAAAAAATAAACGGAAAAGAGTTAAATGCTTTAGCACAACATGTGTGGACAAACTCAAAGACAATTGAAGCGAATCGAGGCTCGATTTTTGATCGAAAAGGTAATGTCCTTGCCCAGGATATTCCCTCCTACACGATTTACGCAATAGTCGATAAGTCTTATCCTAACCATGTGAAGGAACCAGAGGAAACAGCAAAAAAACTCGCGCCCATTTTAGAAGTTTCACAAGATGAAATTGAGAAAAAGTTGAAGCAAGAAGATCGATTTCAAGTTGAATTTGGTTCATACGGCCGAAAACTAACACAAGCAACAAAAAATAAAATCGATGCCTTGCAGTTATCAGGTATAGGATTCACACGTGAGTCAACGCGCTACTACCCGAATCAAACTTTTGCCTCACATGTCATCGGTTTTACGAACGAAAATGAAGACCAAGGCTCACAAGAAGGAATGATGGGTCTCGAAAAAGGATTAAATAAGTACCTAGCGGAAAAAAATGGAAGGGTTACGTTCAAAACAGATGAAAATGGGATTAAATTACCAATACCTGATGAGAAAATTGATGAACCAGAACATGGTAAGAACGTCTTTTTAACAATTGACGAAAACATTCAGCTGTTCGTTGAACAAGCATTAATTGAAACCGTAAAAGAATATAATCCTGAACGAGCCATTGCTATAGCAGCAAATCCTAAAACAGGCGAAATATTAGCACTTAGTAGCAGACCGAGCTTCAATCCGAATAAACGTGACGTCACAAACTATTCAAACGATGCTATATCATCACGATTTGAGCCAGGCTCAACGATGAAAGTTTTTACGTTAGCAGCAGCGATTGAAGAGGGCGTGTATAACGGCAATGAGTACTTCCAGTCAGGACGATACAAAGTTTACACAGATACCATTTCTGATCATAACCGTGGTCAAGGGTGGGGAAGTATTACGTTTGATGAAGGTGTTCAGCGTTCATCAAACGTTGCTTTTTCAATTTTAGCAAGGGATAAGATTGGCTTAGAACGCCTTTACCAATATTTTACTAAATTTGGTTTCGATCAAAAGACTGGGATTGATTTACCTGAGGAAGTGAATAGTGCGTTTCGATATGACGCAGAAATTGAGAAAGTCACTTCTTCTTTTGGTCAAGGAACAGCAATTACACCGATACAACAAGTACAAGCAGCTACAGCGATCGCAAATAAAGGCAATATGATGAAACCTTTTATTACGAAAAAAGTCGTTGATCCTGAAAGTAATGAAGTAATTTTAGATAATAAACCAAAAAAAGCAGGGAAACCAATTTCAGCTGAAACGGCGAAACAAGTACTAGATTTATTAGAAACAGTCGTCACCGATGGTACGGGGAAAATCTATGCAATTGAAGGTTATCAATTAGCAGGTAAAACAGGAACTGCACAAATACCTTCTCCAAATGGTGGCTATATGAAAGGCTGGGGAAATAACATCTATTCCTTTATCGGAATGGCACCGAAAGATGACCCGAAAA
>DKGN01000124.1 GCA_002453275.1 Caryophanales bacterium UBA6769 | reverse complement strand
CATTAAGTAATAGATTGTGAGACGAAAATTTGTGTGGAATGGCATACGTTTCACCAACTAAATCTTTCGTTTCTTTGATTTCTTTTGACGTAATCATGACATTCCCGTCTTGATGACCGAGCGCAATCGCTTTTAAGTCAATGCCTTGTTCTTTTGCTTTCATCGCTAATTCAACGAGTACAGAAGCTCCATGAATTCGTCCAGTGTTTAAGGCATCCATCAAATCTGGCCAAGAGCCGAACTTCACCATTTCGATAGTATAGTCTTCAAACTCACCTTCATGGAGGTGGGCATCTAAATACAATGGGCCTGCATGTGTAATTGGTAAGTAACCAATTTTAATCGTCACTTTTTCAGTTCCAGCTGATTTATCTGTCTGTGCGCAAGCAGACACGAAGACGAGCGCAAATATTACAGCAATTGAAAAAATTTTTCTCACAACTTCACTCCCTCGTTAAATTAAATATTCTGGTTCGTATTTCTGTCCACTAAACTGAAATTCGTCGAGAATTTGTTTTCTGTAATATTGAAAGTCTGCATGAGAACGGTCACGTGGCTTTGACAAAGAAATCGTTATTTCTTTGTAGATCTTCCCTGGATTCGAACGCATGATAAGAATGCGATCGGACAAATAAACAGCTTCATCTATATCATGAGTAACAAGTAACATTGTTGTCTTTTTCCTCGTTTGAATCGTTAACAATTCATCTTGCAGACGATAACGATTAAATGTATCAAGGGCAGCAAACGGTTCATCCATTAAGATTAATTTCGGATCCATTGCAAAAGCCCTCGCAATGGCTACCCGCTGCTGCATTCCACCCGATAGCTCACGCGGAAATTGCTGCACATGCTGCTCAAGTCCAACGAGTGTTAATGCATCCATAATTCGGTTATACTTTTCTTTTTTTGAGATTGATTCATTCTCTAAACCGAGTGCGACATTGTTAAATACGTTTCGCCACGGCAGTAAATTTTGTTGTTGAAACAGCATCATACAATTTCTCGTCGGGCGTTCCACTTCATTTTCTTGTAGCTTCACTACACCTTCATCCGCTTGGATAAATCCACCGATAATGTTAAGCAATGTACTTTTCCCACAACCACTATGACCGAGAAGCGTGACGATTTCCCCCTTTTTAACATGAAACGTTACGTCATCAAGTACGTGTGCAGTCATGCCATTACTTAGAAAAGATTTCGAAACTCGCTGAACATCGATCACCTCTATCCCCTCAATTCTTATAATTCATATTAATCTAATTGGTATTATTAACAATATAGTATGATTTAATGGAAAATGCAACCAAAAGTTTGCAAAATTAAAAAAGTGAGGGAAAATTACTTTCAATTCTCCACTCACTTTTTTGAATTTCTAATGGAATTTAGAGGAAAGATCGATTGTAAAGGGGATTTTTTCATAGATCGTTTGCGTTGCGTCCTCTTCAAGGATAAGGAAGTATTGTTCGTTTTCATCGTATCGTTTCGTTCTGAAGACGAATTTTTCAAGGAATGTTCTTGCACTTGGCTCTGTTGAGATACTGTCTGCGATAAGTAAGTTTTCATTCGATATCCGCTCACCATGTTTATCTGCAAAATAAAGAGATAGTGTCAGCGGGTGACGCTTATCTTCCACTTTTTCCGTTTGAAAGAACTCCAAGTACATCACTTCGTTTATCACTTTTCGCGCGGGGGTAGTCAATTTCACATCAACGTGATGAATGACGCTCCCTCACGAAAAGAGAACATTTGTCCTGCTTTTTCTCGCTTAATTTTTCCACAAATGGTAAAATAATATAAGCAGTTGTATAAGCGGATGGGCGGTTGACACTCCCTTTTAGAAAGGGGGTGATAAATTGGTGACATATGATGTACTGAATGTATTGTTTCAGTTTGGCATCTTTCTAGCAACAGCGCTAACTGTTGTTGTTGGGATTATTGCTCTTGTCACGAATAAAAAGAAGTAACCCCCTCCGCTCTGTCCCAAAGAATGTGAGGTAGCTACTTCTAAGAATCACTTCAATCTTTCTTATGGTCAGCCGCTCATCTTGCGGCATGCAACTGCTTTGACGGGGTGTTCACTCACCTCGTCTTCTTTACTATAATACAATTGTAATACATTATGTATGATTTGGCAAAATAATCAAAAAAGAAATTAATAGGTAAGTTTAAATTGATATGTTTACACTATTATAAAAGAATAAACAATAAAAGATTTGCACCCCAAAAAAGTTTTGGGGTGCTATTTAACTGCCTATAATTTCTTCAACAAATTTATTTTTAACGGGGCATTTCTTCTCCTTGTGGCCCTTCGATTGTTTGGAATTTCGTATAATTGACTTTCACACCGTCATCGAGAGCGATGTCAATTCTTTGGTTAGCGATATGCGCAATCACTTGATCGTATTCCTTTTGCAATTGTTTTTAGTATTATTACAAAAGTCAGTTAATACAGTCTATAACCTAATCTCTAGGGGTATTTTGGTAATAAGCACCTTTCTAAAGAACTAAAAAAGTTGGCTTACTTTCATTCAGTTTAAAAGTTCAGCTATGCTACGATTCACGGACCAAATTTATTTTTTCATGCTATGATCAATGCAAATACACACTCCACTTGGTTAAAGGTTCTGTTAGGTTGAGTTGTATGTTTATGTTTTATCAAGATTTTTCATTTTAATGTATAATTAAGGAAGAAAAGCGTATGATAAGAAAGACCGCTTGATGATGAATGCATCAAAGCGGTCAAATAGTAGTAGATTTCTTTAATCCACCAGAGTTGCTCCCTCTAACGGTGGATTATTTTTTATAATTTACAGTCAGGATGGTGACAACTAGACTCGCAAATGCAACGGCAAAGACTAAGCTTTCGAAAACTGTCAATTGCACCGACCCCCTTTCCTTCTGGGAGTATGCTGACATTTGAGCAACGACCTTTGACCGTTATGCTAGATCTTTCATGCTGTCACAACTCTATATATTAAAATTATATGAATGTAGATGATTATATAGTACATCCCCATTAATCTTCTGTATTAAATCCTTTTCATCTCACTTTTTAAAAAATAAATTATATTTATAAAATGCCGTGTGACAATAAAAAAGAAACATACTCGTTAAAAGTATGCTTCTTTTTTTGCTTATTTAATTACAGAAACCCATATCCGATGACGAGAACTGCGATGATGGAGATTAGGAATTGCACCCATAAACCACCCGTTGACTCGCCTTTTCGACCTTTTACAAGAATAAGCTCCATTGCAGCAATTAGCCAAATAGCGACGAGCATTTTAATGACGGCAACTAACATAAATTTCAAGTTAATGACAAGGCCTAGTCCTGTAAGCAACATGATGACGAAGAATAGACGCAAAATCATATGAGTAATTTTTTGTCCTTTTAGCTTGTTTCCTCTTAGAAGGAAATAACTAATAAAAAATAAAAGCAATGTAAGTACCCAAAATGAAGCATGTGTATGGTATAGCGCAGCGTAAGGCAATAAAATTCCTCCATTCCTATTTCTTATCCGTTCTTATTTTAGCAGAGCAGGCTAATGAATTCATCCATTATGGTTAAAATTTGGTAATTCGCTGTAGTTACATTGCTTTGACAAGTCCACCATCGACGAGAATTGCTTGGCCTGTGACATATGTATTTGCCCCTGAGCAAAGGAAAACGAGAATATTTGCAAACTCTTCTGGTGTCCCATATCGTCCTAACGGGATAGATGCCTCTGACTGAGCAACATGTTTTTCTAACTCGATACCTTGCGCTTCGGCCATTTTGCTATCTAATTCTTTCAACCGATCGGTTGCGATTCGCCCTGGTCCGACCGTGTTTATTAAAATGTTATCTTTAGCAAGCTCTTGGGAGAGACTTTTTGCTAAACCCATAATCCCCGTGCGAAAAGTATTTGATAATGTTAGATTTTCTAATGGCTGCTTAAAAGACGAGGAAGCGATGTTGACGATTCGTCCATTTTGTTGCTTACGCATAAATGGGAGGACCGCCCTAATTGTACGAATGACACTCAGTAATGTCAGTTCAAAAGCATTCATCCAATCTTTATCTGAAAAGTCATCGAAGTTTCCGGCAGGGGGACCTCCCGCATTGTTGACGAGAATGTCAATCGTGCCATAAGTTGAAACCGTTTCATGTACGAGTTCGACGATTTGTTCATTATCCATGATGTTACACACTTTGTAAGTAATCTTCCCACCCGTTTTGTCGCGAATTTCTTGTGCTGTTTTTTCAAGCTCTGTTGCACTTCGACTTGAGATCATGACGTTTGCTCCCTCTTCAGCAAACTTCATTGCTGTCTCTTTTCCTAACCCTTTGCTCGAAGCTAGCACTAAAGCTGTCTTCCCTTTAAGTCCAAGATCCATCGTCTATTAGCCTCCTTATAGTCCAACTGAAATATATTTTGTTTCAAGATACGCCTCGATACCTTCACTTCCACCTTCTCGTCCGATGCCGCTTTGTTTCATGCCACCGAAGGGCGACTGCGGGGCTGAGGGAACGCCATCGTTCCAACCGACGATTCCGTAATTCAATTGTTCAGCGATACGTATTCCTTTTGTATAGTTTTCTGTGTACACGTATGCAGCTAAGCCATACGGTGTTTGATTCGCAAAGTGAATTGCTTCGTCTTCACTGTTCACTTTTTGAATGGGGGCGACTGGTCCAAACGTTTCTTCATTCATAATGATCATGCCTGGTTTGACGTTAGTTAAAATCGTCGGATTGTAAAAATGTGTGTCGTTTTCAGTCTTGCCGTTCCCACCTAATACACATGATGCACCTTGCTTAACAGCATTTTGAACGTGACGGTCAATTTTTTCATAGCCTTTTTGATTAATGACGGGACCGATATCGATGCCTTCTTCCAATCCATTCCCAACGTTTAACTTGGCTGCTTCTGCGACAAACCGCTCGACGAATTCATTATGAATACCCGCTTCAACGTAAATACGGTTCCCACAAATACACGTTTGCCCACCATTTCTAAATTTCGACAACAGAGCACCATGAACTGTTTTATCGAGATCGGCATCATTTAAAATAATAATGGGAGCGTGACCGCCAAGCTCCATCGACATTTTTTTCACTTGATCTGCACCTTGTTTTAATAATAGCTTACCTACTTCAGTTGATCCGGTAAATGTTATTTTATTTACATGCGGGTTCGTTAACAATTCTTCACCAATCTCTGATGCTTCTCCTGTAATCACATTGACGACACCTTCGGGAATGCCCGCTTGTTCACATAATTCAGCTAGCATGATTGCAGTTAATGGCGTTTCATCTGCAGGCTTCACGACAAATGTACAACCGGCTGCAAGTGCCGGACCGAGCTTTCTCGTAATCATCGCCGCCGGGAAATTCCATGGTGTAATGGCCCCGACGACTCCAACTGGTTGTTTAGTGACAAGCATCCGTTTGTTGTCAGCATGTGATGGGATCGTGCGCCCATAAACACGTTTGCCTTCTTCCGCATACCATTTGATAAATCCAGCAGCATACTGCACTTCTCCTTTTGCCTCACCTAGTGGCTTTCCCATTTCAAGCGTCATCATTTTAGCTAATTTGTCTGATGCTTCCATCATGAGGTCATATAGTTTTTCTAAATAAGTAGCACGTTCATACGCAGTCTGCTTTGACCATTCGGGAAAAGCTTTATACGCTGCATCAATCGCTTCACGTGTTTCTTTCTTACCGGCATTTGGTACCGTCCCCACAAGTTCACCAGTCGCAGGGTTTTTCACGTTGATTTTGTTTAAGTTATTACCTATCCACGTGCCGTTTATGTACAGTTGTTTTTCCATGTGTTTTGCCTCCATTATTGCTTCACTGTGTTTGCGAGTGTTCCGATATTTTCAATTGTAACTTCGACATGATCGCCTGTTTTTAAAAACTTTGGTGGGGTAAAGCCCATACCTACTCCCGCAGGTGTCCCTGTTGCAATAATATCGCCAGGCTCTAAAGTCATCCCTTGTGAGAGAACGGAAATTAATTCAGGAATATCAAATATAAATTGGGTTGTCGTTGCACTTTGTCTCACTTCGCCATTCACTTTCGTTTCGATTTTAAGATCGTGAGGATTGTCAATCGCCGACTTATGTACGATATAAGGGCCCATTGGACATGAGCCATCAAGGCTTTTGCCGAGTAAAAACTGTTGATGACGTTTTTGTAAATCTCTTGCTGTTACATCATTTAAGATCGTATAGCCAAACACATAATCAAGTGCATCATCCCTTTGAATTCCAGATCCTTTTTTACCGATAATAACCGCTAATTCTCCTTCATAATCAAGTGAGTCTGTTACATTTTCATGAAGAGGAATGTCATCGCCTTGCCCAATAACTGTCGTTGGTGTCTTTGAAAAATACATCGGAGCTTTAGGGATGTCCGCTTCGCTCCCTAATTCGATTGCATGGGCTGCGTAATTTTTACCAACACAAAAAATGTTCTTTGTAGGTCGCGGGATTGGGGCGAGAATACGGACTTCATCAAGCCGTACTGTATATTCTTGTGATCCTTCCTCTATAAATTGATTGATTCTATCTAGGAACTGTTCCCCCTGCTGGATGAATTCAAGCATCGTAGCAGGAAATTGATTGATTGCAGTTTGTAAATCAAGGAGCTTATCACCTAAAACGAGAGCAATCGTCACGCGATCATCAATTTGAACGGTTGCAAACTTCATCTTCAACTTTCCTCCTCATTGGTCAATGCAATTGTAGCCTTATTGTAACGAAAAAGAAGTGGCATTAAAAGTTAACACCACTCCCTTCGGTTCAGTATAAATTGTTCTACTTATTCTTCATTCATTTCTTCAAATTTCGTATGTAAATCTTTAAATGCTGCAATAAGTGCATTTGTTCCTTTACCTCGGTAATGCTTTTCAATTAATTTTACCGGGTATTCAGCGCCATCACGTAAGCTAATCCCGCGAAGTAGACCGCCAATAAAGTCACGACCATGTTCAGTCGCTAAAGTACAGGACGCTTCAAGGATGACACCGTATTTTATATCAATTTCAGCTGTGATCGTCAGTGTATCAAATACACTTTTCGCTGCCATTCCTTGAGGAAGCCTCGCATGTCCTGCAACAAAATATGTATGAACCATTAAAAAAACCCCCACCGTCCTATGCTTAGTACGCAGTTCAAAAGTGCTTCACTTTTTGAACAACCTATACCTTTACATATACCATAGGACGGTAGGAGATGCTAGATTTCTTTTAAATTAATTATTCGCCTTTCCACGCAGGAAGCATTTGACGTAAAGGTCTATCCTCACGATAGCCAAGTACGTAGTCGGCTTGCATTACTGTATGAATTTCACGTGTTCCTTCGTAAATGACTGGAGCTTTTGAGTTACGTAAGTGACGCTCGACTGGATATTCGTTGGAATAACCGTAAGCTCCATGGATTTGTACTGCATCATTCGCTGATTCGTTTGCAAAGTTACAAGATTGCCATTTTGCGAGTGAAGTTTCTCTCGTGTTCCGCTTACCTTCATTTTTGAGTTGGCCTGCACGGTAAACGAGAAGGCGGCTCATAACAAGCTTAGCTTCCATGTTTGCGATCATTTGTTTGACGAGTTGGTGTTGTCCAATCTCTACGCCAAACGTTTTACGCTCTTCACAATATTTTACACTTGCTTCAAGACAAGCTGAAATGATGCCACAAGCACCCGCTGCAACTGTGAAACGTCCATTATCAAGTGCAGACATTGCAATTTTGAAGCCTTCTCCTTCTTCACCGAGTAAGTTTTCTTTCGGTACTTTTACGTTGTCAAAGAATAACTCTCCTGTATTCCCTGCACGAATACCGAGCTTTCCTTTAATGGCTTTTGAAGAAAAGCCTTCCCAATCACGCTCAACGATAAAAGCAGAAATTCCACGGTGTTTTTGGCTTTTGTCAGTATAGGCAAAAACGAGGAAGTTGTCCGCTACGTCACAAAGGGAGATCCATGTTTTTTGACCGTTTAAAACGTAGTAGTCCCCTTCCTTTGTCGCAGTTGTATTCATTGCTGCAACGTCTGTACCTGCATTTGGCTCAGTTAAACCGAATGCGCCAATCTTTTCACCTTTAGCTTGGGGTACGAGGTATTTTTGCTTTTGTTCTTCGTTTGCCCATTGTAAAAGTGTCATGCTATTTAAACCTGTGTGAACAGAAACAGCTGTACGGAATGCTGTGTCGCCACGCTCGAGCTCCTCACAAACGATAGCAAGTGAATTGTAATCCATTCCTGTTCCGCCATATTCTTCAGGGATACAAACTCCCATTAAATCAAGCTCACCGAGGCGTTTCATAATGCCCATATTAAATTCGCCGTTTTCATCCCAGTCTTTAATGTACGGGTTAATTTCTTTGTCAACGAAATTGCGTACCATATCGCGAAGCATTTCTTGTTCTTTTGATAGTTCAAAATTCATGTTTTGTTTCCTCCTATTTATTAGTGTGTTCTATTTTTTAAACGGAACGACTACATTCAAGCGATGTAACCGTTCACGTATAAAACAAGTTTTATGTGCTAGTTTTCTGTTTCATATTCTAGCAGATTGAGCCATCTGTTAAATGATATTATTTTGTTTCAATTGTTTGATTTCCTGTTCGTCATAGCCTAATTCAAGCAGTATCTCTGTATTATGTTCACCTGCAAGGGGCGGATGACGACGTACGGATACGGGTGTCCGCGAAAGCTTCAAAGGACTGCCGACAAGCGAGACTTCGCCTGCTTGTGGATGGTCAACTTGGACGACCATGTCTCTCGCTTGAACTTGTTCCTCTTGAAACACTTGGTGCAAATTATTAATCGGTCCACATGGGATACCCGCATCATTAAAGATTACTTGCCATTCTTCTGTATTCTTTTTAACAAATGCTTCTGAAAGTATGTCTGTTAAGGCGTTGCGATTTTCTAACCGTTTATCATTCGTTGCATACTGGGGATGTTCGGCTAACTCATCTAAATTCATGAGCATACATAGTTTACGAAACTGCCCATCATTACCGACAGCAATGACCATTTCCCCATCTTTCGTAGCAAACGTCTGGTATGGAACTATGTTCGGGTGTTCGTTCCCTAATCGTTGTGGAATGTCACCAGATATCAAATAATTACTTGCGACGTTTACGAGTGCACTCACTTGAGAGTCAAACAGAGAAATATCAAGACTTTGTCCTTTGCCTGATGTATGGCGTTCATTAATAGCAGCCAAAATCGCAATCGCAGCATTTTGACCTGTTAACACATCTGAAATCGCAACACCAACTTTCATTGGGCCAGATTCATCTGTTCCTGTTATACTCATGAGCCCACTCATTGCTTGGATTACAAAATCATAGCCAGCTAACTCTTTATACGGCCCTGTATTTCCAAAGCCTGTAATTCCGCAATAGATAATCTTTTCGTTTATACTTTTCAGATGTTCATAACTAAGACCGAACTTTTCCATCGTGCCATATTTAAAGTTATGAATGACGACGTCAGATTGTTTGACTAGCTTCTTGATAATGTCGCGACCTTCATCTGTTTTCATATCGACCGTAATCGCACGTTTATTCCGATTCGTACACAAATAATAAGCGCTCACATCATTTTGAAACGGTGGTCCCCAATACCGTGTGTCATCACTTCCTCCAGGTAATTCGACTTTCAAGACGTCTGCTCCAAGGTCGCCAAGTGTCATCGTACAATACGGACCTGCTAGAACTCGACTTAGATCAAGTACTTTAATACCTGTTAATGGTCCCGTCATCTTATCACCAACCTTCCTTGCAAATATAAAAAGCCAGTAAAAAGTATACACTCAACAGAGTGATGGCATACTTATTACTGGCTTTGTAAGTTGAGACGCAATTCGGGCATTGAATTGCGATCAAAGTTAGGCAGTAGATTATGTAGATTACTATTCATAATAAAGGAACTTAGAGCTCGTGTCAATTTTTTCTTGAGAGTTACATGTAAATTCTAAAAGTTTTTTTCTATTTGTTTTCATAAATGTCGTCGTATGTCTTTGCTAGTGTAAAATCAAGGGCAGTTAATCCTCTCGCATTCCACGATGATAGCTTGACCGTCACTAATTTATAATCGATAGAAATGAAAGGATGGTGGTTTGCTTCTTCTGATGCTTCAGCGATTTTATTGACAAAACGAATCCCATCTAAATAATCACGAAAGCGATACCTTCTTATAATCCACTTCTCATCTGTCAGCTTCCAATTTTCATTATTAGCTAGAGCCTGAACAATTTCTTCCTGCGTTAACCGCTCCATTTTTTCTTACCTCCTCAAATGTAAACCATAAAGTTTAAACGCATTTATCCTAAGCTTTTCCCGTATTTCTTCTGGTCGATAGCCTTTAATCTTAGCAATACTTTGGACACTCTCATTGAGAAATAGCGGGGTTGTTTGTCTGTCTGCAAATGGTCCTGCAAATGGCCATGGGCCGTCTGTTTCAACTAACAGTTGCTCAAGTGGTATGTTCTTAATTAACGGTTCATCTCTATTTCGATAACAAACCTCTGGTGTAAAAGAGAGGTAATATCCCGCTTGCATAATGTTAGTGCTCACTATGTCATCTGCTTTTAACCAATGAAAGTGTGCTTTTTTCACACTTTCATCTTGTAATATGTTAAACGCTATTTCAGCTTTTTCATAAACGGCATGGATATTTGCAGGTAGATCGTGCTTTTTTGCCTCTTGGACGAGACTTGTAAAAAGTTCAACGTAAGGCTCGAGTGGCGGTTCACCTAGTTGTTGTAGCGCATAATATGGCAGTCCAATCTCGCCGATGCCTACGATACGCTCTTTTTCCATTTTAATTAATTGCAGCAATTCAAGCTTTTCTTGTTCGGTCGGTACCCGTTGCTCTGGATGCCAGCCAATACAAGGGAAGACAACATGCGGGAAACTTTCACTCAATTCAAGTGTGTCATAGCTTGAACGCAAATCGGTTGCTACTGCGACAACACCTTTGATGCCTTTTGATTGCCAATCATTGATCAAATCTGGTAGCTGTTCTCTTGGATATTGATCAAGGTGAATATGGACATCAATCATCGACACTCCTCCCGCTTTTATGGTGACATTGTAACGCGACTTCCTCTCCCTGCTGACTCAGCCGCATGAACGATCAATTTTCTCGCAAGTCGTTCCTTCAGTTCAGGCACATGGCTTATAATTCCAATTGAGACGTTCTCCATATGGAGCTTTTCTAAAGATGTAATGACCGTATCAAGTAGTTCTTGATCAAGCGTACCAAAGCCTTCATCAAGAAAAAAGAATTCCAGCGGATACTTGCCACGTAACTGAATATGAGATGATAGCGATAATGCGAGTGCAAGCGAAGTTAAAAACGTTTCTCCACCTGATAAAGTTGAAATAGGGCGCCTGACTCCTCCGTTCGCATCATCGCGAATGACAAAGCCTCCATCTGAGTTCACTTCAATCGCATAGCGTTCATTTGTAATCGAGCCAAGTCGGGCTGATGCATCTAATGTCACTTGCATTAATTGTTCTTCTGCCATAAATTCGACGAACGCATTGCCACGAAAGACTGTCTCAAGTTTTTTAAATTGTGTAACTAAATGCTGAGTCTTCTCACGCACTTTCTCAAGCTCTTTAAATCGTTCATGCTTGGCCATAAGTTGTTCGTAATGATAGTCTGCTTTTGATTTCAGATCAAGTGCTTCATGAAGCTGTTCCTTCTTGCTCGTTAGCTTTTTTTGGATTGTTTCCCATTGTTCCTCTGATATTTGCTTATCATCTAGTTGTTCTACTATGCGGGCGAGATCATGCTTAACCGCATCCCACTCTTCTGAAAAAGAGGCGATCTTCTCTGCCCATTCTGTTTGCTTCTCTTGCGACACAACGGCGGAATTAAGTTCTGCACTGTCATGAAAAATTGATGTATTGAGGTGTTCTGTCCATCTTTCTGTTGCTTCCTCTTTTCGCTCGCTTGCTTGGATGTATCGCTCTTGGATCGTGAGCGCTTGATCGTCTAACTGTTTTTTCTTTTCATCTGCTATTTCATACCTTTTAGAAGTCATTTCTTCGTTTGTTTGTACCGCTTTTAGCTCTTTTTCACTTTCGGAAAGTCGCTCTGTTGCTGTATGTTCACCGATGATTTCGTGTAGCTGCTCACGCTTTTTTGTTACATCTTCTCGTAAGGAGCGTATCTTGTACACGAGTTGTTCTTGCTTTGTGGACCTTCCATTAATTTCCTTTTGCAGCTGTTCGCTATCTTGTTTCGATTTTTCTATTGCTTGTGTGAGCTCATTAGCTTGTTCTGAGAGTGCGGCTAAATTACGGTCTTTTTCGTTGATTATTTGCTGGGTTTGTTCGATTTTGTCAAATGAGTGCTCAGGATATTGCTCTTTCCAAGCTTGCAATTCATTCGTGTACTTTTCTTCAGCCTTCTTAAGCTTTTCCCGATTATCGTCCACATTTTTAGCTGTTACTTTGAGCAACGATTGTTCGGTAATGAGCGTTTGCTGCAACTGATCCGTCTTCGTTACAAATTGGTCTGCTCGTTCCTCCAATTGTAATATGTCTTGTTTCAGTGAGTTCGCTTCAAAAAGAATAGTATTCGTTATATCTTCTGCCGCTAACGAAGGATCGATAGGGGTTTGAATAGCTGGCGGCTCTTGTAATGTCGATGAATTATTCAGTTTGTCGAGCACTCGGGCCGACAAGGTCTCTAATTTTTGAAGATTGTACGATAGCTCTGTTTTTTGCAGATTCATTTCATTAATGTGTTGTTCCAAACGGGTGAGGTTCTGTTGCATTTGCTTCATTGATGGATTAGTCGTTGGGTCTGCAACATGTGCAGGCTGTGCATGTTCCGTTGAACCACAAACTGGGCATTGTTCGCCATCCCCTAATTGTTCATATAATTCCATAGCGACGATTTTTACCCTTTGCTTTTCAAGTTGCTCTTCGGCTTTCGCTTTTTTTCTTACTAATGCATTTTCATGTTGTTCGATTTGCGATGTCAGCTCTGCTGTTTTGTGGTAAGTCACTTCAAGAGCATGATATAGAGAGCTATTCTTTTGGACCCAATCACGATACGATTGCTTTAACGTTTGAAAGCTTTCTCGTTGTGTAGTATATTCGTTTTTTCCTCGCTCCATATCTGTTTCAAGTTCTTGCACGCTTTGTAAAAGTGAATCTATTGTTCGCTTATCTGAAATGGCTTGCTGCACGACGAAGCGATATTCTGAATGAACGGTTGAAGCGTTTTTCTCCTGTTCGAGTGCCGTTTGTTTTTCAATCGCTTGCTCCAATTGCTCATTGATTTGACCGTGTTTTTCTTGCAGTTTCACAAGCTCTTGTGTCGTATCATGCTTTGATTGTTCGAACGTCTCAATTTTTTTCTTTATATCTGCACATTCGAGTTCGGTTTGTTGTGCATGCTTGTAGCGTTCTATTTGTTGAATGAGCGTAGGCTCATTTTTTTCTCGTTGTAATTTTGCTTGTTCATAGTCATGCTTAGCTCGTGAAAACTTTACATTTATTTTTTCTCGCTCTTGATTAATTGCATTAAGTTGCTTGTGAGATTCGTCTGCTGCCTTCGTCCATCTCTTCCACTCTTTGTAATCAGGAATTAACCGATCGGCTTCAAGAGCTTTATCTAAGCTTTTTTGTAAAAGAATAATTTGTTCTCTTTCGTTGGATAACTTTGTTTTTCTCTGTTCAATTTTCTGTTTTTCTCGTTGTAATTCCCAAAGCTTTTTTTTCTTTTCATAACTTTTTTCAATAAGAGTAAGTTGCTTTTGCTTTTCTTCGAATGATTCAGTTGCGCCAATGGCTTCAGTTTTTGCCACTTTCACGTCTTTTTCAGTTGCAGCTCCTAGTTCAGATTGTGCCGCCTCGGTTTGCTGCAGTGCACTGTTTGCCGAGTCAAGTTTTTCTCGTAGCCGTCTATTTAACCGTTCTCCATATTTCTCTAAATGAAACAGACGCTCAAGCATTTTACGGCGGTCACTTCCTCGCAAGGATAGAAATTCTGCAAATTTTCCTTGCGGTAGCACGACTGCTCGTGTAAAATCATCAATCGTTAAGCCTAATATCTCTTGAACGTTGCTCGTAACATCCCGTTCTCGATCAGCCAATACTTGTTCTTCATCTTGTATTTCTACGAGACGACAGACGCTCGTGCGCACTGATAATTCATCGTTTCGTTTGTATGTTCTTTCGACACGATAGCGACGAGCAGTACTCCCTTGCCCAATTTCAAAAGTAAATGAAACAGTAAGCGTGTCTTCCGCGTGATTCATAATGCCTTGTGTATTGTTCGTTGCCCGTTCAACTTTGCCATAAAGAGCGAGTGTCATCGCATCTAAAATCGATGACTTCCCACTTCCGGTCGGTCCGAATATACCGAAAACACCGGTTTCTCTTAACCGTTCAAACTGGATCGTCTGCTTTTCACGAAAGCTATGTAGTCCCGAGAGTGATAATTCAATTGGTCGCATCCTAGTTCACCCCTTCTCTATCGAGTCATTTCATGTTATTCCTCTTCATCAGTCACGAGCTCAAAAAATAGCTTGATGAGCTCTTCATCTGGTTTTGCACCGCCTGTTTGCCTTTCATAAAATCGAACAAATTGCTCGTCAATCGCTAAGCTTTCGGCATGTGTGTGCTCTCTTGATTGTTGATTCAACTGAAATTGAGGTCGAATGTGGATGATCCCGTCATGGGCACCGCGAATGTGCTGAATGCTTTCCATAGAAATGACGTCAGCGACGTCTACCTCAATATCAATCCAGCTGTTGGCATCCCGTTTCTTATCAAGCCAGGAATAGAGTTCTTGCATAGATGTTGCTTTCCATCTAACGAGTGGCTTACCACTTTGTAAATAAATTTCTTTTACATCGACTGCTTCACCTGGTTTTGCATCAATAATCGTGACAGACTTTGTTTGACCAGCTTCAGAAAAACTGTACGCAAGTGGTGAGCCAGCATAGCGTATCGGTATATCACGATGGTACATATTTTGTGGACGATGCAAATGTCCGAGCGCAACATATTGAGCTGAACTTGGAAAAAGAGCCGGCGAAATCGTGTAGGCACCGCCAACTTGAATTGGTCTTTCTGAGTCGCTTTCACTTCCGCCCGCGACAAAAAGGTGACTCATGATAACATTTACACTGCTAGGAGTGAATGACGAGCAGAGTTTTGTCAAAATAGATTGGACACGCTGTTCATACGCTGCTTGCAGAGCTTCTTCATCTTGAGCTTCGGTGAGTAGCTCTCGTAATCTTGATTCAGATGGGTACGGAAGTGCACCGATGTGTAATGATTCACTAGTTTTTTCAATAAATAATTGAATCGGGTGTAATGTCGGCGTTCCGACTAATGTAATTCCGTGTCTTTCCGCAATTGGAGAAGCCGCGATTAATCGTTCTGGACTGTCATGGTTCCCTGAGATGATGACGACCTTGCGTTTTCCATAGTCCGCCAGTTTCGATAACGAATCATAAAAAAGCTGCTCAGAGATTGCAGGCGGATTCACAGTATCATAGACATCTCCCGCAATAAGAATCACATCGATTTGTTCATCGACAACAATGTCATATAATTCGCTTATGAACTGTTCTTGTTCAAGATGGCGACTTCTTCCTTCAAGTGTTTTTCCTAAATGCCAATCAGCTGTGTGCAAAATCCTCATACTCACAATCACCTCCCATTACGCTCTATTTTCATGACAGTGCCAAAAGATGACTGCCATCAAAGAAATATAAGTATTTCTCTTTCACTCGCTTTTTCCAAATGTGTTCAATCGCTTGCTCATATAAATCGAGTTGGACACGATAGCGATTTAATAGGACCGGTTTTGCTGCTTCGAAGCTTGGGTAGCGGCCAGTAATCGCATCTGTCTTATAATCAATTAACACGAGTCCGTCCTCGTCCTCTAATACGAGGTCGATTACCCCTTGAACGATGACCTTTTCTTCACTATTTTCAAGAGCAGGCACCGCAAAAGTAAACGGAATTTCTCGGAATGTATTTTCAGCTTCCTTAAGTCGAGTGAAAAGCGGTGTTTTTGTAAAAGCATGAATGAGCGATAAATCAATTGCAGTCCCTTGCTCTTCGGTTAAAACTTCATCATTCACTAACTGTGCCAATTTGTTCTCTAACGAGTCCAACGAAACATCTTCAAACGGTAAATGTTGCATAAACGTATGCAATGCTGTTCCGCGTTCTGCCGCTGTCATTTTTGTCCTTTGTAAAAAGCGGGGACGCTCTTCTGCAAGGTTTTGAAACGATGCATACGATTGCTCGCTTTGCTCGTCAATCACTTCCCGTTGTCTTTTCAACTCTGTCACCGTTTGCTTCGCTTTCATTTCTGTTAAACGTTGTCGTTCATATGTCCAGCTTAACTGGGCATCGACACGTTCTTTTTCTTCAGAGTCAACGATGATTGGCTTGCCTGCTTGTAGCCGTTCAAGCTTTTCGGAGTCAGCATACTCCTTTTTCGTCTCTTCTATCGTTAGTTCGTTCGCATGAACAATTTCCACCCGCCACTTAGACGGATCGGAATAAGCATCCGGGAAGCGGACGTCCTTGTCTTCAAGATAATCACGTAATAGCTGGCCATCTTTATGACGAATAAGTGCAGGGCCAATCCAATCTAAGTACGATCTTCCCTTCCGCCGCTCGTAATCTGTGAGCAGCCACTCAGCATGATCGAGATGAACCTGCCATTTTTGAATTTGTTTTTCTGCTTCTTTTACCGTTCCAATTAAATATAGCTTTTCTCGCGCTCGTGTCATGCCTACGTACAACACTCGCATCTCCTCAGCAATCGATTCCTTTTCCATCTGTTGGCGAATGCCAAGTTGAAGAAGCGTCGGATAAGAAATCCGTTGTTCGACATCAACAAATTTCGTTCCAATACCATAATTTTTATGGAGTAATACCTTTTCATTTAAATCTTTTAAATAAAACCCTTTCGATAAACCAGCAAGAAAAACGACTGGGAATTCGAGCCCTTTACTACTATGAATCGTCATGAGGCGAACGACATCTTCTTGCTCTCCTAACGCCCTAGCCGTGCCTAAATCTCGACCTCTCTCCTGCATCCGTTCGATAAAACGTAAAAACCGAAACAAGCCGCGAAACGATGTTTTTTCATATTGGCGGGCTCGATCATAAAGCGCCCGTAAGTTCGCCTGTCGTTGCACTCCGCCCGGCAAGCCTCCGACAAAGTCATAATAATTTGTATCCCGATACAATTGCCAAATGAGTTCAGATAATGCACCATGCCGAGCTTCTGTCCGCCATTTCGTGAGTTTCTTATAAAAGCGTTGTAATTTTTTAGCAAGGACACGATGCTCATCTTCAGCGAGATAAACTTGTAGCGCATCAAAATAACTAACGTTGCGATTTGCGATGCGAATCGTAGCAAGCTCTTCTTCTGTTAACCCGACGATCGGTGAGCGAAGGACAGATGCAAGCGGAATGTCTTGGTCAGGGTTGTCTATAATCTGAAGTAAGGACATCATCGTCGTAATTTCAGTCGCTTCAAAATAGCCTTTAGACATTTCAATATAAGCTGGAATGGCTTGCTTTTTTAATTCTTCCATGACCATACCGCCAGTATTGCTCGTCGAGCGCATTAAGATGACAATGTCCCGATACGTGATCGGCCGCATCCGCTTTAAGTTTTTATCATAGACGAGACTTGGTTCTTCTCCTTCTCGACCGATCAATTGTTTAATTTTTTCAGCGATCAATCTCGCTTCAAGCTCTTCCCTCGCGGCCTCGATGACATCTTCTGGAACGTCATGTTCTTCCTCTTCTGTTCGATCGATTAGAAGTAGCTCAGCCTCTGAGCTTGTACTTTCAGGATAAGGGAAGCCATGCTTAAGCTCAGCCGCTTCATCATAGTCTAATTCACCAATCGATTCGTCCATAATTTGCCGGAAAATAAAATTCGTTGCAAACAATACTTCCTCACGACTTCGAAAGTTTTGAGCTAAATCAACCCGAAGACCTTGCTCATTTCCAGCCTCTGAAAAATCCTTATATTTTTGTAAAAACAACGTTGGTTCGGCTAGTCGGAAGCGGTAAATGCTTTGCTTTACGTCTCCAACCATAAACAAGTTGTCCTTACTTGCGACGAGCTGAATAATCGTTTCTTGTACGAGATTCGTATCTTGATATTCATCGACAAGCACTTCTTGATATTTATCCTTATAATAATGAGCTGCTTCTGATGGAATGATTTGCTCAGCTGTTGCGTCTTCAGCAAGCAAGATTTGCAAACAATAATGTTCAAGATCGGAAAAGTCGAATGCGCTTTTTTCCTTTTTTGCTAATGTAAAGCGTTCACCGAATGAATGGACAAGCTCGATCAATGTTTTCATGAGAGGGGCAAGCTCAATCAGATCTTGCATGTAATCTTGAAGCGGACGAGAAAAAAAGTTTTTTTGTAACGATTGGACATTCTCTTTTGCTGTGTTTCTTAAATCTTTTACTAGATTCTTAAGCATCTCATCGACGTCGTCTTTTTTCGTGACTCGGCCTATATTTGGGAATGAAATCGTTTGGAACGCTTCATAAAGAGTATTCCAATCATCTCCTGCCGCCATTAACATATCTAGTTGATTTTTATCACTTTTAATCGCTTCAGCATATGGAGTTGGACTACCAGGGCGTAACAACAGTTGCTCCGCTTTGTGTAACAACGTTGCTGTTTCGTAAAGTTCTTTTTTAAGTTCAGTAAACAGATCGTTAACCCATTCGATGTCTACATATGAAGTTCCTTCAGCAATATCATACTGATTGACAATTTCATCTAGCCACACTTGTGGCCACGGATGGCTTCGTGAAAAATCATAAAGCCTTTCAATTAAATATTGCAATTCGACATCACTGCGATCCCCTGAGTACGTATCAACTAGCTTAAAAAATGCTTCATTTTCCGAATCGCTGTAATGCTCTTCAAAAAGCTCGTCAATTATCTCTTCACGCATGAGAACGGCCTCGGTCTCATCAAGAATTCGAAAGCCAGGATCGAGTCCTAATTTATAATAATACGTTCGCAACACCTCAATACAAAAAGCATGCAACGTTGAGATTGAGGCTCGATTGAGTAATGATAATTGTCTCCGCAAGTGAAGATTCCCTGGTTGAGAAGATAATGCTTTCTCAAGTGCTTCCCCGATTCGTTGGCGCATTTCGGCTGCAGCGGCATTCGTAAACGTCACAACGAGTAGCCGATCTACATCGACAGGGTCAGTCTGATCAACCAGTTGCCGAATGATTCGTTCTACAAGGACAGCTGTTTTTCCTGAACCTGCTGCGGCAGACACGAGTGTGTTTTCGTTTCGAACCATAATTGCTTGCCACTGCTCATCAGTCCAAAGTGCTTCTTTTGGTTTTGGAGGAAGGTTCATCATTTATTTGCATCCCTTTCTTCCAGCATTTTCTTGAGTAAATCTTCATTTTTTTCTGGTTGCAATATGCGATATTGATTGCCATCAATTGACTGATCAAATTGACAAAGCGAACGATATTCGCAAAATGTACATGGCGTATGATTTCTTAAGCGATAAGGTGATATATCGACAACTCCACCTGATAATCTAGTCCCAATTGTTTTCGTAACTTCACGAACGTGCGAACGTAATAGCTCAAATTCTTCATGTGAGGCAACCTTTGAATTTTTTTTCGGAGCCCCGTCTTTTCTAAAGCCAACCGGGATGATATCTGAATCCTTTTCCTTAATATCTGTATCCATTAACGTTAAAGCCTCAGTGTCCTCTAAAACGAGGCCTCTCATTTTAAACTTTTTAAAGATTTCATCTTCAATCGCTGATTGCGCCATCGCCTCTGACGTGTTAATAATCGGATCGTGGATATGAAAATATAAGACACCTGCTGGTGTTGCTTCTTGACCGAGCCATTTAGGTGCATGTGTTATAACGACATCTAAATACGTGAGCACTTGCATAGATAACCCAAAATAAACTTCGGCAAGATTTAAATCTCTTCCACTCGATTTGTAGTCAATAACACGCAACAACAACCCTTGTTCACTGAGCGCTTGATCGACGCGATCAATTCGCCCCGCTACTTCTATTTTTGTATCGTTATCTAGCTCGTAAGTGATAGGCGGCAATGATAACCCTTTACCAAAACCTAATTCAATGCCAATTGGAGAAAAACCACTCCGACGGGCTTGCCGAGCTAAAACGGTTACCGCCCTGCCAACAACTTGCTTTAGTTTTCTTAATAAATAATAATGTCGGTTTGAACTTAATAAAATTTTGTTTTGCATTTTTGGTGCGATCGATTTGACATGGTTTTCGGCAAGAGTAAAGCATTGCTTGTCCGTTAAGCTTGCCCATTCGACATTGTGTCGCCGTAAATCCTCAGCAATTAAATTTAACGCTTCATGAAAGAGCTGTCCAATATCTGGTGCTCGAAACCTAAACAGCTCACGCTCTTTTAATTGAAGGCCATGTGAAGCAAATTGTTGGAAAGGACACGACTGAAATCGCTCCATCCTTGAAACGCTAACTTGAATGGAATCCCCATACAAATCAAGACTCGTTTCGTTTGACAATGAAACAGCTTCATTTTTATAAAACAGACTTTCCAATAAAAGCTGAGTCTCTGCTTCATACTCATGATGAATGAGCCAATTGTACACATCCCACCATAGTGGTGCGATCGGGTATCCACGCTTCCAATTTCGTAACATCCCCGCTAAAACAGCAAACGTTTTATTAGGATTTGTAATAAACGCTAACTCGTGCTCATCCTCGCTTGGTTCAGCTAACCAAAGCTTTTCTTCGAGCGATGGAAACAGCTCTTTTAATCTACCGATAACAGGTGAAGGAAAGAGCGACTTTCCT
>DKGN01000191.1 GCA_002453275.1 Caryophanales bacterium UBA6769 | reverse complement strand
CGATCGTTCCATTGAAGAATATTTGTTGAAGCAAGGTTGGAACCCTTTTCCACTTGTGCGATATACTGAAAGGCCTGACGTAGCTGCAACACATTTATTTGAAGGACATGTGATCGTCATCGTCGATACATCACCAAGTATTATTATTGTACCTACGACATTTTTTTCTCATCTACAACATGCTGAAGAGTATCGACAAGTACCCGGTGTTGGCGCTTATTTAAGATGGGTAAGAATGGCTGGTATCTTAGCTTCTATACTACTTCTTCCTTTATGGTATCTATACGTTTTAGAACCAAGCATGGTGCCTAAAGCTCTTGACTTTATTGGACCAAATAAAAGCTCAAATGTCCCTCTCATTATCCAATTGTTAATTGCGGAACTCGGAATAGATTTGTTACGAATGGCTTCGATTCATACTCCCACACCTTTAGCAACAGCAATGGGATTAATCGCTGCTGTGTTAATAGGAGAAATTGCAATCGATGTTGGTTTGTTTGTACCCGAGGTTATTTTGTACGTTGCTATCGCAACAATCGGAAATTATGCAACTCCGAGTTATGAATTGAGTATCGCAAACAAGTTAGTTCGAGTCTTTTTATTGCTTGCTGTCCTCGCATTTAAGCTACCAGGCTTAGTAATAGGGAGTACATTAGTCATTTTATACTTAGTTAACGTAAAAAACTTAAATTCGCCGTATTTATGGCCATTTATCCCTTTTCATCCAAAAGCATTCTATCATGTACTCGTACGGGTTGCAGAGCCTCTTTCAAAATACCGACCAAGCATCGTTCATCCACAAGAACAAAAAAAGAAACCATAGCCGATTTGAGTAATCCGGCTATGGATTTTGTTTATTTAGATAATTTAGATTTTTCTATATACTTATTGACTTTAGACTAAACTGATTGTAAGCTAATAATAGATTCAGACATCTTAAGACCGTAAATGCTCCAATCGAAGCAAACGAACTTATTTCACCTAACAGTTATATAAAGAGGTGATAGATGAAGAAACGATTAAAGTTAAGGTAATTAGTTTCTTTAAATAATTTTGCAATTGGAGGAATGATTGAATGCGGCATTATGTATCAACAAGTGAAGAAGGAATTAATCGGAATTCCATGCCTTTTCGATTGTTTGAAAAAGCGAAAAGATTAGGTGTTTGGAATCCGAGAGATATTGACTTTAGCCAAGATAAAGCAGACTGGGATTCATTAACGCAAAAGCAACGAGACCAAACACTTCAACTTATCGCTTTTTTTTACAGTGCTGAAGAAGCTGTAACCCACGATATTCTACCACTTATTCACGCCATCTCAAAAACAGGTCACCTTGAAGAAGAAATGTTTTTAACATCATTTTTGTTCGAAGAAGCAAAACACATCGATTTCTTTAATTTACTACTAGACAACATTGGAATAAAACGTGATTTAAATTCGTATCACACGCCAGTCTATCGAGAGTTGTTCGATGAATTACTCCCTGAAACGATGGGTCGCTTATTGCACGATCAGTCTCCTAAGGCGATTGCAGATGCATGCGTTGTTTATAACATGTTTGCGGAAGGAGTGCTCGCAGAAACAGGGTATTGGACGTTTTATGAAAGCTTTAAAAGTATAAATAAAATGCCAGGGCTACTTGAAGGTGTGAACAACATTAAACGGGATGAATCAAGGCATATTGGATTCGGCACGTATTTATTACAACGTTTTATTTCAGAAGATTCTGACATGCTTGATTATATTTTGAATAAGCTTCAAGGACTCATGCCAATGGCAATCGACATGATTAATACGCTTCGTCCCGACGAAGAAAGCGCATTTGGAATTAGTAAAGGAGCTGGCCAAGAGTTTGCGATGCGCCAGTTAAATGCTCGAATTGAAGTATTAAAACGTGCAAAGGATAAAACAATCGAAGAAATTTATGACACTGAAGTTATTTTTGAATAAATAAAGCAAAGCTTGAGAGACCGAAGTTGAATTCGGTCTCTTTTTATGTTAAATTTAACTGATGAATGTTTTTGATATGCGTATTGATTGTTATAGGAGCGGAGAACATGATTTTACACGGTACTAGTGAGATAGACAACAACGGTCAGCTCGTTATCGGAGGGGTAAATACAGTTGAATTGTCGCAACAATTCGGAACTCCTCTCTTTGTATATGATGTTTCACTTATTCGAAAAAAAGCAAACGAACTAAAAAAAGCGTTTCAATCACATGGAATCAATTATCAAATTGCTTACGCAAGTAAAGCCTTTTCATGTATCGCAATGGTTCAGCTCATTAAAGAAGAAGGCTTAAGTCTTGACGTTGTTTCAGGTGGAGAACTTCACACAGCACTTACAGCTGGCTTTCCCCCAGAGAAAATTCACTTTCATGGTAACAATAAAAGTAAGGCAGAAATTGAAATGGCGGTTGAAGCCAACATTGGTTGCTTTGTCGTAGACAATTTTCACGAGATTACACTCATCGAAAAAATCGCTAAAAAACACGAAGCCATTGTATCTGTACTCATCCGAACAACTCCAGGAATTGAGGCAGAAACCCACGATTATATATCGACAGGTCAAGAAGATTCAAAGTTTGGTTTCGATTTAGCCAGTGGTCAAGCGGAGAAAGCGATTAAACTCCTACTAAACAGTTCTCACTTTCAATTACTAGGCTTACATTGTCACATCGGGTCACAGATTTTTGAAACGACTGGATTTATAATGGCGGTAAAAAAAGTATTTTCCTACATTGAAAATTGGAAAAAACAAATAAATTATACACCGAAGGTATTAAATGTTGGTGGTGGGTTTGGCATTCGTTATACTGAAGAAGATCAGCCTATTCCATTACAAAATTATGTGAATGACATTGTTAAAACTGTTCAAATTGAAGTTGAACGACTCCAATGTGAGATGCCGGAAATTTGGATTGAACCTGGCAGATCATTGGTAGGTGATGCGGGAACGACACTGTATTCAATTGGGTCGAAAAAAGAAATCCCGGAAATTCGCCACTATGTTGCCGTTGATGGCGGCATGACAGACAATTTACGTCCTGCCTTATACCAAGCTAAATATGAGGCAATTATTGCAAATCGAGCGCTAGATGAACAGGCTGATACTTATTCAATTGCAGGGAAATGCTGTGAATCAGGTGACATGCTAATTTGGGATATTCCACTACCAGAGCCTAATCATAAAGACATCTTAGCGGTATTTAGCACGGGGGCCTATGGCTATGCTATGAGTAATAATTACAATCGCATACCTCGTCCCGCCGTTGTCTTCGTAGAAAATGGAGAAGCGCATTTAGTCATAAAAAGGGAATCTTACGAGGATTTAATTTCTCTTGATTTGCCTTTTAAAAATGTGTTAGCTAATTTATAACTAGGTAGGCAACTGCCTTCCTAATTACATAATGTTTTCAAAATGGAGGAATTTAACTTGAAAAAAGGTAAAATCGAATTTGAAAATGGAGAACAAATTATTATTGAATTCTATCCTGAAGAAGCTCCAAAGACAGTTGCCAACTTTGAAGAGTTGGCGAATTCCGACTTTTATAATGG
>DKGN01000001.1 GCA_002453275.1 Caryophanales bacterium UBA6769 | reverse complement strand
CTGGATTCGAATGCAAGAAGAGGCTGAAGAAAGTGTCCTAGGTGAGGATGATCACCGGGTGGAAGAGGATAAAATAGAGTATGAGTTCAAGCTATCTAAGCGTGCTCTTATTATTGTAGCCTCAACTTCTGGTGGATTCGGTGTTTTATTTTCATTTATTGGGGCTTTTATTTCACAAATTGATCAATTTCTTCCTGACCATTTTTTTGAGGGAGTTTATGATGCCCTAGTTTCATCTAGTCTTTTGTTCATTTCTATTTTGATTATTTTCGTTGCGATCGTTGCTTGGGTTGTTTCAATTATTAGTACAGTCTTGCGATTTGGTGGGTTCACGTTAAAAAAGCAACAAGACGAACTTGTCATTGAACGAGGGTTGCTCGAAAAACGACATGTAACGATTCCGCTAAATAAAGTTCAAGCGGTTCGGATTGAAGAGGGGATTTTAAGGCAACCGTTTCAGCTGGCAACGATTCAAGTCGATATCGCGGGAGATAGTGGGCAGGAACAAGATCAGTCAACCGTCATCCATCCGCTTATTCGCAAGAAAAAAATCCATACATTTTTACACCATGTTGTCCCTACTTTTGCTCATGAGTCGACTTTTCAGACAGTGCCTCAGCGCTCGCTCCGCCGTTACATTATAAGAAATACGTGGTTTACGTTACCAATCGTCGGTCTTGCCTTTTGGTATTTGCCAACTTCCTATGCATTCGCAACTCTTGTTTTCATTGTACTTGGAAGTATACTTGGGTTTTTGAAGCATGAGGACGCGGGCTGGTTCATCACAAAAGATTTAATTGGGATGCGCTTTCGAAAGTTGAAAAAAACAACGGTGTTCACATTGAAAAAACGCATTCAATCATTTGAAGTGTCGGAAACGTGGTTTCAAAGACGGAAAGATCTAGCTTCTTTTCAAATATCTGTTTTAGGCGGCTTGCTTGGACATACGTTCATCGTGAAGGATATGGATAAAAAAGAAGCAGATGAATTGCTTCACCTGCTTCGTGTCCGAAAAGACAGCTTACCTTAAATATACGAGGATTCCCGCGAGAACAAAAAGGATAAAAAACCCCCAAATGACTTTTTGAAACGTTTTGTTATTTGATAATCGTCTTCGCTTCCAGCGGTCTGGATTAAAGGTCGGTTCCTCTGCTTGTGCAGGACGTTGCCGAACCTCAATAAATGGCGTAAACCGTTTAGCATTGTTAAGAATGATCGGGGCAATAGCCAATCCGCTAACGAGCCCAAATAAGTGAGCGAGGACGTTTATATTTGGGGTGACAAAGGTCATGATCAAGCCGATAACGAGAATGGTTGATACGATTTGAGAATTCATCCGATCAATTAAATCTTTTCGGAACATGACCATGTAAAAATAAATTCCGAAGAGACCATAAATTGAACCGGAGGCTCCAAGCTGAGTAAATGAAGGCTCCTTCAAATAAAAGGTGACAATGTTTGCGATAATTCCCATCGCTAAATAACTGATGATAAATTTGATTTTCCCGAGCATTTGCTCTAAAGCAGGTCCAAATAAATAAAGGGAAAACGAATTAAAGAGGACATGACCGAAAGATGCATGTAAAAAAATAGGCGTGACAAGTCGCCAATACTCCCCGACAGCAATCATTCCATTTTGTCCGACTCCCCAAAACAAAAAAATCTGTCCACCAGGAAAAAGATTAATAATAAGGAAAAGAACAAGATGAATGATAATGAGTGTTGAAACAATTGGATATAGCCTTAAAAATGAGCGCAACGATTCGTGCCGAATAAACATAGGGTTCACCCTTCTTTACAAGAAAGCATTTTCTAATTAGCATACATTTCATACGTTTGAATAAGTTTTCTTTTAGTTTAACATAGATGAAAAAGAATCAGAAACAATCGAAATGAGTTTTGACTTTGTTCATAGTGGGCTAGAGTAAGTGGCCAGTGACAATGTGATGCTAAGTTTTGAAAGAAGAAAGTGCAACGTTCGAAGCACGTGTCGTTTTCACGTTCATGTATGCCTATTTGTAGTGACAAGCTATTCTCAAACGGATGTGGCGCTTCGTTCGCAAGGCAATTGAACGAGTAAGTTCTATTTATTATGCGGAAAATGGGTGAAATAGAAGGAGGAGTGCTTCAATGATCGTTGGAATCGGTCTTGACCTAATTGAAATTGAGCGAATTGAACATGCCGTATCGAACAATGAACGGTTTGTTGAACGTATTTTAACCCCTAATGAAAGGGAGCGGTATGTACAGCTTTCAACAAAACGCAAAATTGAATTTTTAGCAGGCCGATTTGCAGCTAAAGAAGCCTATGCAAAAGCGAGAGGAACAGGAATTGGTAAATTGAGCTGGCAGCATATTGAAATTAAAAGTGAGAATGGAAGACCAGTCATCTTGTCGACGAACGAGCATGAACGCGTGCACGTCACGATTACCCATACAAAACAGACCGTTGCAGCTCAAGTTATTATTGAAAGCTTGTTTAACCGTGGATAAAGATCATGAAGTTCTGAAAGAAGGTATCCGGTTTTTGTCTATCTTATTAGGCAAACAGATTTTATGGTTGAGTAGGCACCAGATACTAAACTTGCCGCATTCTTATTAACGGCCATTGTTGTTCGATAGTACTGGATTCTAACATTTTTGTAAGAGTAACAAAATATACTTGTAACCCTTACCACTTTATTAAGAGTTTAGTTAATAAACAATCAGGACACTTCAATTTGAGGTGTTTTTTCATGTGTAAATACCGTTACTGGGTAGACAAGTGTTTCATATAATAAAAATAAGACGGGGGTGGTTCGGGTGGAATGGCTTATTGGCGTCGCAGGTACACTTATGGGCTTTCTATTCTCGTACCTTACATTTCAACGAAACCGAGATAAAGATATTAAATCTGACGCTAAAGAAGACGGAGTCATTAAAACAAAACTTGATGCAATCGGTAAAGGTGTAGATGATATACGAATAGACTTAAAAGCAAATGAAAAGCAAATGTCTCGAATGAATGAACAAATTATAAGAGTTGACGAAAGTACGAAATCGGCTCATAAAAGGATTGATAAATTGGAGGTGAAAAACATTAATAAGTTATGATTGTTCCATGTTTAAAAAAATCCAGTTATTTTTAATCTAAATTTATAACACTAAGGTTTATCACATTCATAAAATAAAAATTTTTTTCTGAATTATAGTCATTCCTTTTAAGTTGACCCATCTCATTCGAGATGGTTTTTTTCACTTTTCCTATCATTTTTTTAGCCCCATACTAGCCCCAAAATTAGCTCCAAATACGCACACTCGTATGCATTATCCTGCGTTTTGACTTTTTTTCACTTTTACTAAAAGCGTTGATATAATAGGTTCCAGAAGATTTCTGTTCGCAATTGTGCTTTTTTAAAATGCTTGTCATGCTAGTCAGCATATTGACAGAAGTTGTCTCATATATTTTTAGTGCGGTTAGGAGGGAAAGTTGTGCAGATCGTAACGAAAGACGAAATGTATGCGATTGACCGCAAAGCGATGCAATTAGGGTTACGCGGGGAAATGTTAATGGAGAATGCAGGGCAGGCTGTCGTAAACGCTTTATTACGAAGTTTATCAAAAGATGAACGAATTATGATTGTCATCGGCAAAGGGAATAACGGGGGAGACGGCTTTGTAATCGCACGCATGTTAAAAAGCTACGGGTATGACGTCGCTGTGTGGCTTGCGGCGGAAAACTATGAAATCTCTGGGGACGCGAAAAAAGCGATGCTCGTGTATGAGCGTTCGAGCTATGATTACCGAACGATTCATAAAGAAAGTTTTGAAGCTTTTCGAGAATCACTTGCTAAAAGCACACTCGTAATCGATGCCTTGCTTGGGATCGGAGTAAAGGGCATGTTGAGAACACCGTATAAAGAAATCATCTCACTTATAAACGCGCAACAGGGCAAGCGAATCGTCGCCATTGATTTACCAAGTGGTGTATCCGCGGATGGTGGACCAGTGGCAGATGCGATTCAAGCTCATGAAACGATCGTCATTCATCACCCGAAGCTAGGGGCCTTTACGTATCCTAGCCGGCATTTTTATGGTGATGTTCACGTCGTCAACATTGGGATCCCGCCCGCAATTAGTGATCAAGTGGAGGAAAAGCGTTTCGTTTGGACGTCCCACGATGTCATGCGTACGTTTCCGGAGCGAAGTCCGACCGCCCATAAAGGAGATTATGGAAAAGGGCTACTCATCGGTGGTTCAAAATCGATGAGTGGTGCAATAACGATGTCAGCAAAGGCAGCTCTTCGTAGTGGAAGTGGGTTAATAACGATTGCAATGCCTGAGGAAGCAGTCATTCCTATAGCGAGTCGTGTGATGGAAGCAATGTACATGCCGTGTCCATCAGAATTAGGACAATTTTCGGGAGAGTTTTCGACTAATTTGAATGGTTTCGATGCCATTGCAATTGGACCAGGGATGGGGCGCCGTGAAGGTAGCCGTAACATGATCAAAAAAGTAATTGAACGACCAATCCCCTTGCTTATCGATGCAGACGGTCTTTTTCATTTATCTTCAATGAAGGAGCGGTTACGCGACAGGGTAGCACCGACAATCGTAACTCCACATGAAGGAGAAATGGCGAGGCTTCTTGGCGTTTCAGTAGAAGAAGTTAACAGGAGCCGGTTTCAATTAAGTAGACAGTTTGCAATGGAGTATGGTGTCTATTTAGTGCTGAAGGGTCCGTTTACAATTTGCACAACACCGACAGGCTGCCAATACGTAAATTCAACGGGAAATGTCTCGCTCGCTAAAGGTGGGTCAGGCGATGTGCTCACAGGTATTATGCTTGCCTTTATGATGCAAGGTGACTCACTTCAAGAAGCAATTTGTAATGCGACATTTGTCCATGGCCTTGTTTCCGATGAATTAGTTTCGAAAGAGCATTCACCAATTGATCTCATTGCGTCTGATTTAATTGCCGGATTGCCCCGCGTGTATAAATTAATCGCAAGTCGTTCGTTATGATAAATACAATCCCTCCTTTGTAGTGAAATGAGACAAGGGAGTGAAACCGATTGAAAAAAACGGTCTTTACGTTAATTAGTTCAATATTGATGCTTGCATTGTTAATTGGATGTGGCTCAAAAAGTCAAGAAGATGTGTTGGAAGCACTTGGTGATAAAACTGAAAAAATTAAAAGCTACAAAATGACAGCAAAAATGACGTTTGAAGGTGAAGAAAATTCACAAACATATGACGTGGAAATTTGGCATCAAAAACCAAGCTTTTACAGAATTAAGCTAGAAAATGATAATAATGAACAAAGTCAGATTATTTTACGGAATGATGATGGTGTCTTCGTTCTAACGCCAGCATTAAATAAAAGCTTCCGATTTCAAAGTGATTGGCCTGAAAATAATAGCCAAATTTATTTATATGAATCACTCGTGAATGATGTGTTAAATGATAACGAACGTTCATTTAAAGCTGATAAAGATGCTTACGTATTTCAAACGAAAACAAACTATCAAAATAAAAATTTATTCGAACAAGAAATTACGTTTACGAAAAAGAATTTAGAACCGAAAAAAATTAAAGTGATGGATCAGGATATGAAAGTATTAGTAACAGCTAAATTTTCAAAAGTTGATTTTAACGTCAGCTTTGATGACGATGCCTTTGATATGGATCGAAATATGACGAGTGCAAAGTTAGACATTCCAACGATGGCAGACGAAGCAGAGGCGGTTGAAGCGAGTCCACTTTATCCGGAATACACAGCTGAAATGAATATTGCTGATGAGAAGGAAGTGACGCGAAACGGGGAAAAACAGCTCGTGTTAACGTATACAGGTGATGATCGCTCATTTACACTCATTCAGAAAAAAGCAGATGCAGCAGTTGAAGCAAGTGCGCCGGTTCATTTTGTTAGCGGTGAACCAATTGACTTAGGCTTTGTTATTGGAATTAAGACGGGAGATACGGTCTCTTGGTCGTATAATGGAATGGACTTCCTCCTAGCTTCAAAGGATTTAGACGATGAAGAATTAATGGCAGTTGCCCGTTCTGTTCAAGGTGTTGCTTCGAAGTAATGAAAAAGGCTCACGTAAGTAGCACGGGTACTTGCTGAGCCTTTTTAGTTCAAAAACCCTCTTTATGCGCTGTGTCATGCCCGAAGGAGAAGCATGATTTTAAGTGCTTTCTTAGATTATTCTTTTTCTCGTATAATAAATAAGGTAAGATAGAGAAGGTTATATAATCCGGGCGGCATATTATTGGAGGGTTTGCTTTGGTACATCAATCATTTTACCGCGATACGTGGGCGGAAATTGATCTCAATGCGATACGAGATAATGTAACTGCGTTTACTGAACATCTTCACGATGAAACGAAGGTGATGGCCGTTGTGAAGGCAAATGCCTATGGACATGGTGCTATCGAAGTGGCAAAAGCAGCATTAGAAGCGGGTGCGGATCGATTGGCAGTCGCCTTACTTGATGAAGCTATCCACTTGCGAAACGCAGGCATTACAGCCCCGATTCTTGTCATGGGTTGGGTTCGTCCTCAAGATGCCCCTCTAGCTGAAAAACACGATGTCGCTCTTACGATTTTTCAAAAGGATTGGTTAAGAGAAGCAAGTTTGACAGAGGTTAATCAGCTCAATCTTCATCTTAAGTTTGATACGGGCATGAGTAGATTGGGATTACGTGATGAAGAAGAAGCGCAAGAGCTCGTTGCTCTTTTTAAAAAATATAAACAGTTTCATATTGAAGGCGTCTATACACATTTTGCAACTGCAGACGAGTTAGATAGTTCATTTTTTCAAATACAGCAGGAACGTTTTCGTCAATGGTTAATATGGCTAGCTGATCGAGGGATTGAGCCGAAGTGTTGCCACGTAAGCAATAGTGCAGGTGCAACTCGACTACCAAATGACAGCTATCAATTTGTACGGTTAGGGATCTCCATGTACGGACTAAAACCTTCCGCAGAGTTAAACCCACCCTTTGACTTAAAGCCAGCGTTTTCCTTACACAGTCGCTTAGTACACGTTAAAGAATTACTTCCTGGTGATACGATTAGTTACGGTGCAACCTATACCGTCGAAGAAAAGGAATGGATCGGAACGGTTCCAATTGGCTATGGAGACGGTTGGATTCGTCGGTTAGCTAGAGAAGGACGTGTTCTAATTAATGGAGAATTTGCTCCTATTGTTGGGAGAATATGTATGGATCAATGTATGGTGCGATTACCCGGTAAGGTTGACGTTGGAACAAAGGTAACATTAATTGGTAAGCAAGGTAGCCGAGAAATTACGATGGATAATATTGCGGAACAACTGGAGACAATTAACTATGAAATACCTTGTACTCTTACAGCGAGAATCCCGCGTGTCTATATGAAAGACAAGGAAGAAGTTGCAGTAAATCATCAAGAATTAAACTTTTTGTAAAAAAGAAGAAGGATCTTGATGAAGATTGGAGAAACTAGTAAAGTGTGTAAATGTATAGATCTTCCTTTCCGTGGAAGAGAGGCATAATGACAGTTGATTGGAGTGACCGGTACAAAAGTAAAATGAAGCGGGTTCTTCAAAGGCTAAGCCTTCTTTACAAACGGAGAATCGGAGTGGTAGTATTTATCTCAGCGGTATTACTAATCCCTCGTTCTAATGACCGAGGTCAAGTGCTACCAAGCTTCGAAATAAGGGCGACTAGGGTTTAGGAGAGCACTAAACCGAGTCTTCTTTATCTCAGCAGCTTTACTAAGATTCTCGCTACAGAGGACGAGAATCAAGTGTCGCTAAGCTTCGAACGCAGATGAGGGCGCAACGTTCGAGACACCCAATGATTGTTCAGAAATGTGTTGTTCTCGGTTTACTCTCAGCACCGCATACTCACCGGAGCATTGTTTGGGTCCTGTTGCATCATCTGCACTTATGCATCTTGCTGCATTTCGTTAGCTTTGGACGTTACCTATGACGCATGCATGTTCCGTGCTATTCTATTGCTCTTATAACTTTCGGCGTTGTGTGCCCAAAGCTCTAACGAAAAACGAAAAAAGCATACTGAATGTGAATAACGTTTTTCTTTCAAAGTAAATACAACTGGTATCTGTTAGCTGGAGGTGGCTTGTTTTGAGTGAAGCGAATGTTAGAAGGATTGAAATTACAATGTCACAGCAATTATTGAGCGAGGTGGATGGGGTTATTCAACAAGAACAACTAGCTCTGGATGAATTCATTTCTCAAGCGACAAAAATGTATCTTCGCGAACGTAAAAAACGCCATATAAGGGAAGCGATGCGCCAAGGCTATATGGAAATGGCGAAAATTAATTTGAATATGGCGACAGAAGCTTTTCTTGCTGAGGAGGAAGCCGACGATACCCTAGACCGCTTAGTTAGCGGGGTGTAATTTTTGATGGTAAAACGTGGCGACGTTTACTTTGCTGACCTTTCTCCTGTTGTAGGATCGGAGCAAGGCGGTGTAAGACCTGTTCTAATTATCCAAAACGATATTGGGAATCGGTTCAGCCCAACTGTAATTGTCGCGGCGATTACAGCGCAAATCCAGAAAGCGAAGCTGCCGACGCACGTAGAAATCGATGCTGAGAAGTATCATTTCGAACGTGATTCGGTTATATTATTAGAGCAGATTCGAACGATTGATAAACAACGATTAACAGATAAAATAACTAACTTAGATGATAGTATGATGACTCAGGTTAACGATGCGTTGCAAATAAGCCTTGGGCTCGTCGATTTTTAATTTGATATGTTTGCGGAGCTGCTAATGGGAAAATAGCAGCTTTTTAACTTGTAGAAAGTAAAGAATTTGTTATCATGGCTAAAGGAAACAAAGCCTTTGTTTAAAGGTTTTGTAAAAAACTTGGCCGGTTCCTTTGCATCATAAATGAATTCAGAATTATTCGGAAAATAGGACGAACTGCTCTTTATTTAATTTGTGAATTATATGAAGATAATAGCTTATGCACGAATGGGAGGGGGAACGGAAGTTGGACAAAGTGATCGTTGAAATTGTTGCAGAGCATAAAGAAGAACTTACAAAACGATGGAAGAAAAACATCATATCTCACGCGGCAATGAATCAAGCCCAAGATAGTACGAGTGATCTTTATAATCAAACGAACGATGATTTTTTAGAATTAATTTATGCTCATATATCTAAAGAGGTCGATGAATCAAATGATAAAGTTCTTCAATTTGCGGAACGTCTTATTAATTTCGGATGGGATTTAAGCTTTATCACCCAGGGGTTACAGACGTTTCGTCGCACGTTATTAGACGTATTATTTGAAAAAGTAACCTTGAATGAGCGAGCTCTTGAAGTTTATCAACAAGTGGATCGCTGGTTAGATCCGCTTATGAATGAATTAATAAATGCAACCGCAACCAATTGGGAACATACAGTGTCACTCCAAAAAGTTGCACTGAAAGAATTGACTGCACCACTTATCCCTGTGTTTCAGCATATTTCCGTTATGCCCTTGGTCGGAACGATCGACACGGAGCGAGCAAAATTAATTATGGAAAATTTATTGCAAGGTGTTATTGGTCATCGTGCTCAAGTTGTTTTGATTGATATTACGGGTGTTCCTGTCGTTGATACAATGGTCGCACATCATATCATTCAAGCCGCAGAAGCTGTTCGTTTAATTGGAGCAACATGCATCCTTGTTGGAATTCGTCCCGAGATTGCACAAACCATTGTAAATTTGGGTATTGATTTAAAGCAGTTTCCAACGAAAAACACACTGTACAACGGAATTAAAACAGCTTTGCAGATGACAAACAGACAAATTGTCGAATTGTAAAGGAGGCTAAGTATGATGCGTATACCGATATTGAAGTTAAAGGATTTTTTACTTATCTCTATCCAAGTGGAGCTTGATGACCAGACAGCTCTCCAGTTCCAGGAAGACTTACTTAATAAAATTCATGAAACAGATGCGAAGGGAGTCGTTATTGACTTAACCTCTGTAGAAATGATTGATTCATTCATCGCGAAAGTACTAGGGGAAGCAGTAGATATGTCAAATTTAATGGGTGCAAAGGTTGTACTAACCGGAATACAACCAGCAGTTGCAATCACGCTAATTGATCTCGGAATTTTATTAAAAGGTGTTCCAACTGCATTAGATTTAGAACAAGGATTAGCCAAACTTGAACAGGACTTGGAGGAATAGACATGACAAGCCAATCCTGTGTACAAATAAATAATGAATGGGATATTGTAAATGCTCGTCAACTTGGTCGTAATTTAGCAAAAGAGATTGGATTCGGTATCGTTGACCAAGCGAGAGTAACAACAGCTGTATCTGAATTAGCAAGGAACATATTTTTATACGCAAAAACAGGAAAAATTCAAATTGAAGCCATCCATGATGGCAACAAAACAGGCTTGAAAATTACTGCAAGTGATCAAGGACCAGGCATCCATGATATCCGAGCGGCGATGGAGGATGGGTATTCTACCTCTGGTGGTTTAGGGGCGGGCTTGCCAGGAGTGAAACGATTAATGGATGATTTCATTATTCAATCAAAAGTCGATGAAGGAACAGAAATTGTTGCTTCTAAGTGGTTACGATAAAACTCGATACTTGGTGAAGCTTCCTCCTTCTGTTCTCATTGCAAAATCAGGAGGTGAACCCGGATGCAAAAGAAAATTGATTATAAAGGGATTTATCGTGAAATTTTGGAACGATACATAAAAGCAAATGACGAGCAGTCCTTATACCGGGGTCAACAATTTAGTAGACAATTAATTGAGGAAGGGGTTTCACCGGAAGAAGTCGTTCATTTACACGTGGGCGTATTACTAGAAATATTTCCTCATC
>DKGN01000036.1:15318-16577 GCA_002453275.1 Caryophanales bacterium UBA6769 | reverse complement strand
ATTGCGCAGCCGCCCAGAACTCCCACCGTCATCAGCGACAGTAACAATCGCTGTAATATCTAGCGGCAACACTTTAAGACCTCTCAGCAATACGGAAAGCCCTGTTCCTCCCCCCATGACAACTACTTTCCGTATTTGTTCGTTATTCATTTATAATCAACCTTTTCCTTTCTCTATATCACGGTGGGTAATTTTTGTATGGTAATCTTTCGCAAACACTTTCCCTATATATTCTGAAAGCGCAACGGAACGATGTTTACCACCGGTACACCCGATTGCTACGATGAGTTGACTTTTTCCTTCTCGTTTATAATAAGGAAGCATAAACTCCAGAAGATCGAGTGTTTTTTCTAGAAACTCTTTTGTTTCAGGCCATTTTAATACGTATGAGGCAACATCATCTTCAAGGCCAGTCCGGGGTCGCAATGTATCGACATAATGCGGGTTCGGTAAGAAACGAATGTCAAATACGAGATCCGCATCAATCGGAAGACCGTATTTAAAACCGAAAGAAAGTACATTTACAGTAAACACGTTCTCAGCTTGTGTCATAAAGGAATCGCGAATTTTCTCGCGCAATTCAAGCGGTTTTAAGTTTGACGTATCAATCAGTTGGTTCGCATAACCTTTGAGCTTTTCTAACATGCTTCTTTCTAGCTTGATGCCTGTTAATGGTGCTTGGCTAGGTGCTAACGGGTGTGAACGTCTCGCTTCTTTGTAACGCTGAACGAGTGTCATGTCATTAGCTTCTAAGAACAAAATTTGTGCCCTCAGCCATTTATATCGACTAAGATCGACAATCGCATCAACGAGCGAGTCAAAAAAGTCACGTCCCCTTAAATCCATGACGAGCGCAATTTTATTCATTTTCCCACGAGATTCTTCAATCAGTTCGATAAATTTCGGCAATAAAGCAGGCGGTAAATTATCAATGCAAAAATACCCCATATCTTCAAAGCTTCGCATAGCGACAGATTTACCCGCTCCGCTCATGCCTGTAATAATGACAACATGAATATCTTGCGGTTCTCCCACGTATCTCACACCCTTAATAAACCGTTTCCATTAAATTATACTATGAATTGAATAACGCAACAATGAGCAAGTAAGAGTACGAAAATGAATCTTACGCAAAAAAAGGGGGCCCGGATTTATATCCGCGCCCAAAATGTATAAATAAAAGGGGGTCAATTTCACAAGTCTAGTATAACTTTTTAATATGTCATGCGCGTTACAGGAAAATTAAAAAGTCATGAACC
>DKGN01000036.1:0-15151 GCA_002453275.1 Caryophanales bacterium UBA6769 | reverse complement strand
AAAATTAAAAAGTCATGAACCACGTAGATCGTTTGACATATAGACGTTCGACCTATGTTAAATTTAGGCAAGAAATTTTATCTTTTAAAAGTGTTTTTAATTAGTCTGTTACTTGACGTTCTGAACTTTTTCCTTTAGCGATTCGATATATTTTTGTGCTTGTTCAGCTGCAATGCTTCCGTCTCCCGTTGCGGTTACAATTTGACGAAGCATTTTATCGCGGATGTCTCCAGCTGCGAAAATACCTGAAACAGTCGTTTCCATATTTTCGTCCGTTAAAACATAGCCCTCTTCATTCGTAATCTTCAAATGCTTGAATGAATCGTTAAGTGGGAGCATCCCGATATAAACGAAAACACCGTCGGTTGCAAAATCCTGCTCTTCTCCCGTCTGTGTATTAACGAGTGTAACGCCGCCTACTTTCCCGTCTTTTTCATTGATTTCTTTTACCGTATTGTTCCAAATAAATTCAACTTTTTCGTTGGCAAAAGCTCGATCCTGCAAAATTTTCTGTGCGCGCAGTTCATCACGACGGTGGATGATCGTAACCTTTGAGGCAAATCGGGTCAAATACACACCTTCTTCAACTGCAGAATCCCCACCACCGACAACAACAAGCTCTCTATTTTTAAAGAATGCGCCATCACAAACCGCACAATAAGAAACGCCACGGCCTGTCAACTCTTCTTCACCTTGGACGCCGAGCTTTTTATATTCAGCACCTGTTGCAATGATGACGGCTTTTGCTTTATATTCTTTGTCACCGGCAATGACTGTTTTGTAATGCTCTCCGTCACGGATTTCAGACACATCACCATACGCGTATTCAGCGCCAAATTTCTTCGCATGCTCGAACATTTTATTCGATAAATCGGGTCCTAATATGTGCTCGAAGCCAGGATAGTTTTCCACGTCCTCTGTATTTGCCATTTGTCCGCCTGGAATTCCACGTTCTAACATCAATGTCGATAAGTTTGCTCGCGACGAATATACTGCAGCTGTCAAACCTGCTGGTCCCGCACCTGCAATAATAACGTCATATATATTGTCCTTACTCACCATTCCACACTCCATTCATTACGCTGCTTATTTGTATCTTCATCGTAGTAAATGGTCTGCTACAAGTCTATTTTTTTGCTTACGTATGTTGTTTTAACATGTGCTTCATTTTTTTCACATATTTGCTTAACGTTGCAGAAGAAATACGGTAATGAGAAGCAATTTCTTTTTGAGTTACTTTTTCATCTCGTCTGCGCCATACGTATTCAGTAGCAGCTGCCCATGCACTATCATTGATAAAAGCAATCTGCTCCTCGTGTGCTCTCTTAAAAATAGGAGACCATAGCCTGTAGATAATATCATTCAATGCCCCCGGCTGTATAAGACTACGTTGGAGCCTTTCCACGACACGTAACCCTGTTTTTACCGTTTGGGATACTTGGGCTTCTTGCTTATATATCATTTCCAAGCCTTGATGTTTTATGATTATTGGTTCATTCGGAATTTGCTTTAACATGACGTAAGCGGCAAGTTCTTTTAAATACAATGGTTCTGGATCAGATTCACAAAAGGTTTCTAAAGCTGCATAGCCTTCTTCATTAAAATTTTTTCTTAAAATGTATAAATGCAACAGCTTGGAACGTTCGTTATCCTTTAAACCTTCTGTTAAAAAATCAAAATAAGATTTGTTTTTCTTTACTAAGCGGTATTGGTATTGAACGTCATGCTCCGTCAACGTACCTTCCTCAAGTCTTTGTAAATAATGAGGGGCGATCTCTCCGTCAGGATCGATTCGTCGGACTTGTTGCCATGCGGAACGAGCAATACTTTCCCTTCCCGTCATAAAGGCAGCGACAGCAAGCCAATGATGAAATGGAAGATCTTCTGAAAGTGTCGATTTGTTAACAGAAGCAAGCCATTTATAAGCATATTCATGCTCATATAAAAGTGCGAATGTACTACCAAGCTTGTAACGATGCTCATCGTGGATTGGATAAACGGTTTGAAGCCTCTCAATCAGAGTCTTGCATTGTTCCTTAAAACCGAGGAAACGACTAAAAAGCGCTAAATTACAAAGCGCATGTAAATTTCCTGGATTTTTCGTTAATACTTCTTCTAGCGTCGAAAGGGCTTCAGTTTTCTGACCGGAATAGAAGTAAGCGAGTGCCAAATTGTTATAAGCTGCCCAAAAATTAGGATGTTCCAAAATCATCTCTGTAAATTGGATAATCGCCTCTTCAAATTGACCGCTTTCCATCTGCTTTTTTGCTATCATATGTTTTTGGATGATTTCATTTTCTTCTACGTCAATCGGTGTTTCCGTACCGATAAAATACAAAAGCTCTTCAGCATCCTCTGAAAATTCTCCGTCTGGTTCAACTTCTAAATAGTACAGCGCCTCTTCCTCTGCTTTTTCAAACTGACCGAGATGAGCATAATTGTTCGCTAAATAGTAGTGACATTCCGTAATCGTCGGATCGATCTCACGCAATACATGCTCAAGCCACTCGTTTGCCTTCGTATATTCGCCTAATTCAGACAAAACGGCTGCTAGTTGACAAATATAAGAGGCCTCTTCCTCTTCAATCTTAATTGCCCTCAACAAAAATTGCTTCGCTTTATATAAATTGTTTTGATGATGATATGATAGTGCGCGTTGAAAAAAATATTCCGCATTTTGGATAAAGGGAATCAATTGACCACGCAAATTTCTCTGTTTATTCATACTTTAAGGGGTCCTCCCAAAATAAAATTTCCTGTAAAGTATACCATACTTCATGCTTTAAGATTTGCGAAGTTTAAGCCAAAACATGAAATTTTAGGTAGTGAACCCACTCTTATGATTGATGTCGTTCTGTTAACACGGCTAAAACATCATCTAATGGTAAATTTTGCTCTCTTAGCAACACAAGCACATGGTAAATCAAATCGGCAACTTCCCATTTAAGTTCATTATGATCGCGGTTTTTCGCTGCAATAATTACTTCTGCAGCTTCTTCTCCAACTTTTTTCAAAATCTTATCGACGCCTTCTTCGAATAAATACGTCGTATATGCCCCGTCCGGTCGTTCTGCGTCTCGCTTCGCAATGACCGCTTCGAGATGATTTATAATGTCATACCGTTCTGTTCCGAGTTGGTTTTCCCCTTCGCTATCTTGAGAACGGAAGCACGAATAAGTCCCTTCGTGGCAGGCAGGACCTTGTGGAGTAACGAGAACGAGTAACGTATCTTTATCGCAATCATATTTGATCTCAACGATGTCTTGTTTGTTTCCTGATGTCGCACCCTTATGCCATAATTCTTGGCGTGAACGACTATAAAACCACGTTTGTTTCGTTTCGATTGATTTTTTCAATGCTTCTTCATTCATGTAGGCGACCATTAATACTTCCTTGCTTCCTGCGTCTTGTATAACTGCAGGAACTAACCCTTGCTCATCGAATTTAATTTCATTCATGTTAGTGAAACTCCTCTCCTCTTCAACTCCGCCTTCACTGCAGATACAGATGTATCTTTAAAGTGAAAAATCGAAGCCGCTAAGGCGCCTGTCGCATTACCCTCTGTAAAAACCTCATAGAAGTCATCGATCGTTCCTGCCCCACCTGACGCGATCACTGGTACGTTTACGGCAGTCGTGACAGCCTTCGTCATGTCGAGATTATAACCACTTTTTGCCCCATCTCGATCCATACTCGTCAGCAAGATTTCGCCTGCACCGTGTGAGACGACTTGCTTCGCCCACTCAACGACAGTTTTGTCAGTCGAGGTTTTACCACCGTGAATGACGACACGCCACGTTTTTTCTTCAGGAACGTATTTACCATCGATTGCGATGACGATTCGTTCTGACCCGATCGCCTTAGCTCCTTCACGAATAAACTCTGGGTTATCGAACGCTGCCGATCCAATTGACACTTTATCAGCACCGGCCGCGATGACTTCATTCATCGCTTCAACTGTGCGGATTCCTCCACCAACGGTAAATGGAATCGTAATTTGTTTTGCAACTTCACGCACGACATCAAGCATCGTTCCGCGGCCTTCATTCGTTGCGGCAATATCTAGAAAAACGAGTTCATCTGCGCCTTCTTTTTCATAGTATGCTGCAAGTTCAGCTGGATCGCCTGCGTCACGTAGCTCAACGAATTGGACCCCTTTCACGACACGACCGTCCTTCACGTCGAGACAGGGAATAATTTTCTTCTTATCGGTCATGTTGTTTTCACCTTATGAAGTGCGTCTTGTAATGTAAATTGATTCGTATATAAAGCCTTTCCGACAATTGCCCCTTCAATGCCTTTCCCTTGTTCACGCAACAACTCATCAAAATCAGTAAGCTGACTAATCCCACCGGAGGCAATGACTTGCTTACCTGTTGCTTCTGCCATATTAGCAATTGCGTTTACGTTCGGTCCTGTTAATGTTCCGTCCTTTGCAATATCAGTAAAAATAAAAATCTCCGCTCCATTCTCGACAAGTTCCTTCGCAAGATCAACAGCTTTAACTTCAGACGTCTCTAACCAACCGTCAACTGCGACATAGCCGTCACGGGCATCAAGTCCGATTGCAATTTTTTCACGATGAAGCTGAAGCATTTTTTTCACAAAGTCCGGGTTTTGAATCGCACTGCTTCCGAGAATAATCCGATCAACACCATGTTCTAAATAATAATTCACGTCTTCCTCGGTCCGAATCCCTCCACCGATTTGCACGTTAACGTCAAGTTCTTTCGCAATTTCCACGACGTGTGCATCGTTCACTCGCTTTCGCTCTTTTGCCCCGTCAAGGTCAACGAGATGGATCCATGTCGCACCTTCAGACTGAAATTTCTCTGCCATTGCAAGCGGTGAATCACCGTAAATTGTTTCTTGATTATAATCGCCTTGAATTAAACGAACACATTTTCCTCCACGAATATCAATCGCTGGATATACTGTAAAAGTCACTCTCTCCACCTCTATTTTCTATAGTTTCCCTTTCGTTGATGGGATTCCTTTTATATTCGGATCAATCGTAGACGCCTCGTGTAACGCACGTCCTAACGCTTTAAACACCGCTTCAATCATATGATGCGTATTGATGCCGTAATGGACAATGACATGTAAATTCATCCGCGCTTCAAGTGCAAGCTTCCATAAAAATTCATGGACAAGCTCGGTATCGAATGAACCGACCGTTTGCGTCGGAAAGTTCCCACGAAACTCAACGTGTGGCCTATCACTTAGATCAACGACAACTTGTGCAAGTGCATCATCCATCGGAACAAACGAATTTCCAAAACGTTTGATTCCCGATTTATTGCCGAGTGCCTCGTTAAATGCTTGCCCAAGACAAATACCAAGGTCTTCTGTCGTATGATGAGCGTCAATCTCGACGTCACCTGTCGCCTGCACATTTAAGTTAAATTGTCCGTGCTTTCTGAACGCATCAAGCATATGTGTCATAAACGGGACTGGCGTCTCTAATCTACCGCTTCCATCACCATCTAATTGAATGGAGAGTTCGATATCTGTCTCTCCTGTCTTTCTTTTAACTGTTGCTTCACGACTCATTTCTTATCCTCCAGTCTAGCTTCAACTGCAATCGCATGTGCGTCTAATCCTTCCATTCTTGCAAACTTAGCAATTTTACTTGCATTGTCCTGTATCGCTTTTCTACTATATGAAACGATACTCGACTTTTTCATAAAATCATCAACGCTCAATGGATTTGAAAATCGCGCGGTTCCGTTCGTTGGGAGCACGTGATTTGTTCCGGCAAAATAGTCACCGACCGGCTCTGAGCTATGCTCACCAAGGAAAATCGCACCAGCATGGCGAATGTTGGCTAAAAGCGAGAGGGGATCAGCTGTCATCACTTCCAAGTGTTCAGGGGCAAGTTCATTGACGACATCAACTGCTTCATCTAAATCACTTGCAACATAAACTGCGCCGTAATCGCGGATGGATTGCTGGGCAATTTCTTTTCTCGGTAATGCTGCAAGCTGCTTCTTAACTTCATTGATTGTTGCCGTTGCCACCTGTTCACACGTCGTCACTAAGATGGCAGATGAACGTGGATCGTGCTCGGCTTGCGATAATAGGTCACTTGCGATGTACCGTGAGTTTGCTCCCTCATCTGCGAGAACAACAATTTCACTCGGACCCGCGAGCATATCAATCCCGACAATGCCATACACTTCTCGCTTTGCAAGCGCAACAAAAATATTGCCAGGTCCGACAATTTTATCAACCGCCGGAATTGTTTCTGTTCCATATGCAAGAGCCGCGATCGCTTGCGCTCCTCCGACCTTGTAAATCTCTTTTACTCCACTTTCATGGGCAGCGACGAGGACACCTGCTGGGAGCGAACCGTCTGATTGTGGTGGTGTCATTAATACGATTCGTTCAACTCCTGCCACTTGTGCTGGAATGACACCCATCAAAACAGAAGATGGATAAGCGGCGGTTCCGCCAGGGACATAAACACCGACAGCATCAATTGGCAGCATTCGTTGTCCGAGCATCGTTCCGTCTGCTTTCGTGACAAACCATGATTGACGCTTCTGTTGTTCATGGTAAAAACGAATATTGTCTGCTGCTTCTTGTATAATTGTCAGCATGTCTTCATCAATCTGTTCATACGCCTTTTCAATTTCTTTTTCACTTACCTTTAATTTTGAAAGGACGACTCGATCAAATTTCTCTGTCAATTCATAAAGCGCTTGATCACCAAACGTTCTTACTTGTTTTATGATCGAACGCACTGCTGCCTGTTGTTCATCTGTGCCATGCTCGATACTCCGACGCATTTTTTTAAAGTCTTCACGTTTTTCAATTCGCTTCATTAGAATCATTACCCTCCTTCTATGACGACAGACAGCTTTGCAACCATCTCGTCAATCAGTTGATCCTTTAATCGGTAGCTTGCAGGGTTTACGATTAATCTTGACGTAATTGGCATCATTTTTGCATATTCGACAAGCCCATTTTCTTTTAGCGTTCGGCCAGTTGAGACAATGTCAACAATCCGATCCGCTAAACCAATTAGCGGGGCAAGTTCGATCGAGCCATTCAATTTTACAATTTCTACTTGTTCACCTTGTTCACGGAAATAGTTAGACGCAATCCGTGGATATTTCGTTGCGACCTTTCTTGCCACACCCCGTTTTTTTGCATCAGGCAGACCAGCAACGGCTAAATAACAAGCGCTAATGTTCAAATCGAGCACTTCGTAAATGTCCCGGTTTTCTTCGAGCAAGACATCCTTACCTGCAATACCCACATCAGCAACACCATGCTCAACATAAGTTGGAACATCAACAGGTTTCGACAATATAAACCGCAATCCTGCTTGTTCAATATCTAAAATTAATTTTCGCGAGTCATCAAACTCTGGTGGAAGGTCATAGCCTGCTTTGATGAGTAAATCAACCGCTTCAACAAAAATTCGTCCTTTCGGCATCGCGATCGTCAACGTGTCCTTCATGCTTCATTCCCCTTTCCTGTCTGCCCAATGCATTCGATAATCTCTTCATAGCGTGCCGTAAGAGCATCGAGATCTTCCACACCGGTCACATTTTGCAAGACGACCCGTTTTCCATCTGCACGCATTTTCTGAACTATTTCAATCGCTTCTGCTTGGCGTTCATTAGAAAAAAGCACACAGTGTATCGGCTTTTCCTTCTCTTCAACGCCTAAAGCATCGATTAAATAATCAAGACGAATGCCAAAACCTGTCGCTTGTGCAGGACGGTTGAATTTCACAAGCAATTCGTCGTAACGACCTCCGCCACTGATTGGCATACCAAGTCCCTCTGCATACGCTTCAAACACGATCCCTGTGTAATAATTCATATGCCGGACGAGCGTCAAATCATATGTGACATCAGAAGCAACACCGTACGCTTCTAACGTTGAAGACAATGTGATGAGTTCTTCAAGTGCGGCAAGACCTTCCCGTTTAGTTGTTAACTTTCTCGCCTCGTCAATAACGTCTTGTCCGCCTCGTAACTGTAACAACGCCAATAGTCGTCGTTCATCGACCGAAGACAAATTTAATTGCTTTACTTTTTCACGGTATCCGACGTAATTTTTTTCATTTAAAAATTTACGGAGCTGTTCAGCTCGTTCAGGCGTACCGACGACATCCAAAAAAAGAGCATTCATAAACTGAACGTGCCCAACGGCGACTTTAAAATCCTTTAAACCGGCTTCCTTTAATACAGCGATCATCAGTGCAATGACCTCAGCATCGGCACTCCGAGTCCCATCCCCAATGAGTTCAATTCCAATCTGTTCATATTCAGCTGGGCGACCACCTTCACGTTGCTGCGTTTGAAAAAGATTAGAATCGTAAGCAAGTCGCAATGGGTATGCGACATTTTTCAAGCTTGATCCGGCTACCCGCGCAATTGGTGACGTCATATCTGGGCGTAAAACTAGCGGATTCCCTTCCTGATCAAGCAATTTAAATAAATGTTTTTCTAACATCGCTGAAGCAACTCCGACTGTATCGTAATATTCTAACGTCGGCGTTTCAATAAATTGATATCCCCAACCTTGAATAAGTGCAGCTGCCTTTGTGCGAATGTTGTTTTTCGTTTCGTATAAAGCTGGAAGTGTATCACGCATTCCGAGCGGTTTTTCAAATACGAGTGGCTTTGACATCGTGCTATTCACTCTCCAATATCCTTTAGTTCGCTAATATGCTAATGAGATAAAGTATTTACTTGTAGTTTACAGAAATGAACTAGAAGAGTCAACTCATTATAATGTCAATTTACCTTTTTCAAAATAGGATAAATTAACACCTTTTCGGGCAAACGTAATATATGTGTGGTGATAGATGTTCAGCATGCGGGAGGGGGTAAACATTGAGGCGTTTATTTTTTATTATGATTGTGATCGGAGTGCCAGTTTCAGTGGTCGGTAGCTTACTTCATTGGTCTGATGTACTCATGTTCGGTGTATACTGCTTCACGATTATTGCTCTAGCCGCTTATATGGGAAGGGCGACGGAAAATATTGCGATCCATACAGGACCCCGTATTGGTGGTCTACTTAATGCTACGTTCGGCAATGCGGTCGAGTTGATTATATCCATATTTGCTTTAAAGGCAGGGCTTATCGGGATCGTTCTTGCATCGTTAACAGGTTCCGTTATCGGAAACTTGCTTCTCGTGGCAGGCTTATCTTTTTTCGTCGGAGGTTTGAAATATAAACGACAAAAATTTAACTTTTTTGATGCTCGGCATAATTCTGGACTTCTAGTCTTTTCAATTATCGTGGCCTTCATTTTTCCCGAGGTTTTTTCTATGCGGCTAACGGAACAGGAAACGTTGACGTTAAGTGTCTGGATTTCTATTATTTTGATCATTCTTTATATCGCTGCCCTCCTTTTTAAACTTGTCACCCATCGAGGTGTTTATCGACAAAAGACGGATGAACCTGAACATGAAGGAGAAGAAGCAGAGTGGGGGAAAATAAAGGCTATTGTCGTTTTAGTTTTAGCTACGATCGCTGTAGGTTTCGTATCCGAAAGACTCGTTTCCACATTTGAAACAGTCGGAGAAACGTTCGGATGGACGGAATTATTTATTGGTGTCATTATCGTTGCCATCGTTGGGAATGCTGCAGAACATGCGACAGCGATTATTATGGCTTATAAAAATAAAATGAACATTGCTGTTGAAATTGCGATCGGTTCATCGATTCAAGTCGCTATGTTCGTTGCCCCACTGCTCGTCTTAATTTCTTTATTTATGCCGATTTCCATGCCCTTAATCTTTACACTGCCTGAACTCGTATCCATGGTACTAGCTGTTATTCTTACAGTTGCCATTCAAAATGATGGCGATACAAACTGGTTTGAAGGCTTAACGATGATTGCAGCTTATCTCATCATGAGTGTCGGATTTTACCTTTTATGACACAACATAGCTTGGTGTAGAACCGAGCTTAATGTATAAAAGTTCCAGAACAACACACAATAACTACATCTAATTCAAGTGAAAGAGGTGACTTGCATGAATCAGAGAGAGAAAGCAAAAGAGACTTCAGTTTCTTATGATGAAAACTTGAAAGGGACTTTTATTAGCACGATATTCGTAGGACTCTTTGTATTACTATCGTGGCTTGCCATTTTCTACATTTATATGCAGACACTTTAATGAGGAAGGAGAATACCTATGTTAGACATGCCTAAGCTTGAAAGAATTTGGCTTGCCATCGGCATCGGCTCTTTAATTATTTTTCTCCTCATTACAGGAGTATTGGCTGTCTCAATGGGACTGAATCCCCCTGATGGCATGGAGGCAACGGTTGAACCAGAAATCGTCGATACAGTTCCACCATTCGACGACACCGGGGTTAAGCAAATCGGTCCGAACGAATATGAAGTGACAATGCTTTCCTTTATGTTTGGCTATGATCCGGGCGAAGTGAGAATTCCAAAGGGAGCAAAGGTTCATTTTAAGCTAACGAGTAAAGATGTTGTTCATGGCTTTCATATCGCTGGAACACCATTGAATTTAATGCTCGTACCAGGTCGTATTACCGAATATTCTCATACGTTTAAAAAGCCTGGTGAATTTTTATTTGTTTGTCATGAATATTGCGGCATCGGACACCAAGTGATGTACGGAAAAGTAATCGTAGAAGATTAGATAGAAGGAAGTGAATAAGAATGACAACGCATTCTGCTCAAGCTAGTGGAGAAGACAGTACGTTCTCCGATTTTGCTTTCGAAGAAAAAGATTCGAAGCTAATTAAGGCGTATATTTACTTTTCATTTGTTGCCATTTTTTTTGGTGGACTTGCGGGATTACTCCAACTCTCCCAACGAGCCGGTTGGATTACGTTGCCAAGTTGGTTAACATATTATCAATTATTAACCGCTCACGGTGTCTTACTCGCCTTAGTGTTTACAACCTTTTTTATCGTCGGCTATCTATTCTCTGGCATGGTGCGCACACTTGATGGGCAACTCACTTCATCCGAAAGAGGACTTGGTTGGACTGGATTTTACTTAATGGCTATTGGCACAGTCATGGCTTTTATTATGATTTTAACAAATGACGGAACAGTGCTGTATACTTTTTACTCACCGATGGCAGCTTCTCCGTGGTTTTATTTAGGACTTGCCTTACTCATCGTCGGGACTTGGTTAGCATCCTTTGCGATGATTTCCGCCTACGTACGTTGGCGCAAACAAAATAAAGGTGAATCTTCTCCTTTATTTGCATACATGACAATTGCGACTATCATTTTATGGATTCATGCGAGCTTAATGGTTGCGATTGAAGTCGTTGGTCTTCTCTTACCGTGGTCAATGGGAATAGTGGAACGGATCGATCCGACGTTAACACGTACGATGTTTTGGTATTTTGGACATGCACTTGTCTATTTTTGGTTATTACCAGCATACATTTACTGGTACGTAAACATTCCACAGATTGTTGGTGGGAAGGTGTTTAGTAGCGCACTACCTCGACTGACATTCATTCTATTAATCTTATTTTCTGTTCCTGTAGGACTTCATCATCAATTGACAGAGCCCGGCATCGAATCGTTTTGGAAGTTTTTGCAAGTCATTTTAACGATGATGGTCGTTGTTCCTTCTTTAATGACTGCCTTTTCAATTATTGCGACATTTGAGCTTGCGGGACGTTCTCGGGGTGGGAAAGGTTTATTTGGCTGGGTAAAAAAGTTGCCTTGGAAGGATGCACGCTTTTTTGTCACGATGATGGGGATGCTTATGTTTATCCCTGGAGGCGCTGGCGGGATCATTAATTCAAGTTTTCAGCTTAACCAAGTCATTCATAATACGTGGTGGGTGACTGGTCACTTTCACCTCACGTTTGCGACCTCTGTCGTACTCACTTTTTTCGCCATTACGTATTGGTTAATTCCCGTTTTAACTAAGCGAGTATTGACGAAGCAGCTTAACACACTTGCGATTGTCCAAAGTATTATTTGGATAGTTGGCATGATTCTCATGGGTGTTGTCATGCATTTTGCAGGAATTTTAGGCTCGCCGAGACGAACGAGTTACAGCGACTACGGGGGACATGAATTAGGCTTAAAATGGATGTCCTATAATCAAGTGATTGCCGTCGGCGGTGTCCTCTTATTTATTGCCATCGTTTTAGTGCTCTATATTTGGATTCAATTAATTTTTTTATCACCGAAATCGGATAAAACAATCGAATACCCGATTGGAGTCATTAACGAGCAAGCTGCCAATCCACCAAAAATTTTGGAAAGGTGGTCAGTCTGGATTACAGTTTCAATCATTTTATCGATCGTCGCTTACGCCGTTCCATTTTACCAAATTTTCATTAGTGACTCACCTGGGTCATTACCGATCCGAAGCTGGTAAAAAAACGCTAAGTTCACATCGGGCGCTTTTCTTAGAAGAGGGCAGGCAGTTATTGTTTCTTCCGTTGCTCCATCTGTTCTTTTGTGTAAATGACTTGCATTGGATTCCCACCTACAAAAGCTCCTGCTGGTACATCACGATGAACGAGAGTGAATGCTGAGACAACGGCACCATCACCAATCGTCACGCCTGGTAGAATGGTGCTGTTCGCTCCAATCATGACGTCATCACCGATAATAACATCACCGATTCGGTATTCGTCTACTAAGTATTCGTGTGACAACACCGTCGTATTAAAACCAATGATCGTATTGTTGCCGATTTTGATTCTCTCCGGAAACAAAATATCCATGACGACCTTATAAGCGACAGCTGTATTTTCACCAAGCTGAATACGGAGAAACTTACGATAAAGCCAATTCTTCATTCGAAAAAAAGGCGTAAACCGAGCAAGCTCCACGACGAGGACATTTTTTAACACTTTCCAAAATGACACCGTCTTATATAGTTGCCAAAGCGAGTTCGGTCCTTCAACGTGAAAGCGCTCTGTTCGCCTCATTTTGCCTTAACCCCGACAATGTCGATAATTTCTGACATGTGGTCAACGATGAAGTCCGGTTGTTGCTGTTTGATAAATTCCTTCCCTTTTAACGACCATGACACACCAACTGTGAATGTGCCCGCGTTTTTTCCTGCTTGAATATCAAATTGACTATCCCCGACCATAAGTGTGTTTTTAGGGTGTGCATCAAGTAGGTCAATTGCCTTTTTCAATGGCTCAGGATGGGGCTTCGCCTGCTTCACATCATCAAACGCAATGACTGTATCAAAAAATTGATCAAGCCTTGTCATTTCCAAACCGCGGAGAGCAACATCGCGAACTTTGTTCGTAACAATGGCTAAACTTAAGCCTAGCTGGTGCAGCTCTAATACCGTCTCATAAACACCATCAAATTCTTTGACGAGTAAATCGTGATGCTTCGCATTGTGTATACGATACATGTCAACCATATCAAGCGCTCTATCTTCATCAAGCCGCTTAAAGCTATCAATTAACGGCTCTCCAACAAAAGGCATCAAGTCAATTTCATGTTTTTTCGTCGGAAAAAAATGCTTTAACGTATGCTTGAACGATTCAAGAATTAAATCATTCGTATCAACGAGCGTTCCGTCTAAATCAAAGAGTATCGTGTCTATTTTCATAGTGAACATCCTTTCTATTTGAATTGTTAACACGTGTCCAGATTGAAGCCGTCAACATCGTCATCATGATGGCGACCGTCAAGCGAATAAGCAAAAGCGGCCAGTCCGGGATACCTAGCGGGATAAAAATAAGCGTGTCTTCAACTACAGCATGGCACGTGACGAGAAAAATAAACGCCAAATACAAATCTTGTTTTGAAACGCCGCCTGCAGCATAACACTCGCTCCAAATGAGATGTCAAAAAAATGCCGGCTGCTAATACTACGCAAGCATTCTAGTAAATGGAGATATCCAATGCAAAAACACGTCCAACCATTGAATCCCAATCATAAGAGGGATGACGATTATCGCAAGCTGTAAAATTCCGGTGCTCACCTGTTGGATCGCATGCAGAGCAATCGAAAGCCACCCTGAAATTTCTTCATTCGAAAATTGCATGATGCCATAGCTTGCCTGCTCACTTCCCCCTTGCCAAAGGATATGAATGATCCATCCTGAAATAGAAGCGAGAAAAATCCGAACCGCTGCAATAACGCATATATTTACGCCAACTTTGGCAGCAATACTTGATTTAACGAGAAGTGCGTGAGAAAAAGAGAGCATAATGGCAATGATAAATACTTGTTTAACAGTCATATCTAACGTCTGCATCGCGCCAATCGCTGCATACAAATTCAAGACGTTCCCAAGGACGTGGAATCGCCGCTTCACAAGGTTCATGAGCCACTCAATAATGACGGTATACTGAAGAATTCCAACGACAAGTGTAACAGGAAAAATAATTTTCCCTAAGCTCCATGTCGTTTGTAAACCGACCTTAACTCCTCGCTCTATGATGCCAAAAGCTTTCACTCACTCCTTTATAAGCAAAAACCTGCCTTCTACTCGGCAGGCATGAAGAAAAATGTTTGTAAACATGAAGAGCAGCACCAAAAAGGAGCCTTCCTTACTAAGTTTACCATAGTTCAATTAGAGTGCGACAACGCATCGCTTCATCACGGTTCGTTACTTAAATCGGCATAGCGCTTGGTGGCAATGCCTCGCTTCCGCCTCACAACAATAAGCACGATCCCAACGACAATTAAGACACCGGAAACAACTTGCGCGACCCGAATGGACGTATCCAAAACAAGCAAACTATCTGTGCGTAAACCCTCAATAAAGAGCCGCCCGATCGAATACCAAATGACGTACGTCAAAAATGATTCTCCACGGCGTAAGTTCACTCTTCGTAGCCATAATAATAAAATGACACCTGCAAAATTCCAAAGCGATTCGTATAAAAAAGTAGGATGGTAATAAACACCATCTATGTACATTTGATTAATAATAAACTCAGGCAACATTAAATTTTCGAGAAACTCACGCGTAACCGGACCACCGTGGGCTTCCTGGTTCATGAAATTACCCCAGCGACCAATCGCCTGTCCGAGTAATATACTTGGCGCCGCAATATCAGCAAGTTTCCAAAAGGACAAATTTCGTTTTTTTGTAAACACAATTGCAGTTATAACAGATCCGATTAAAGCACCGTGAATGGCAATTCCGCCTTCCCAAATCGCAAAAATTTTACTTGGGTTTTGCGA
>DKGN01000002.1:4455-6889 GCA_002453275.1 Caryophanales bacterium UBA6769 | reverse complement strand
ATCGAGTTTTGCGTTCATTGCGATGCTATTAGCCATCTCCTTGTCCGCCGTTTCATCAATATATACGTGACAAACCCCTGCCCCTGTTTCTAACACAGGAATTGTTGCGCTATTAACGACCGTTTTAATTAAATTGGCTCCTCCGCGTGGAATTAAGACATCTAAGTAGTCATTTAACTTAAACATCTCTTGGGCAGCCTCTCTACTCGTATCTTCTAATAATTGTACAGAGTCCGCTGGGATTCCAGTTTTTGCTAACGCTTGATGAATGATCGTAACGAGTGCTTTGTTTGACTCGATCGCTGATGAACTGCCACGTAAAATAACTGCATTCCCTGTCTTCAAACACAAGCCAGCAGCGTCAACAGTTACATTTGGTCTCGCCTCATAAATCATGCCTACAACGCCTAAAGGAACTCTCACACTTTCAATATGCAGACCGTTCGGTCGGTCCCAAGCCTCAATGACTTCACCTACAGGGTCTTCTAGTTTAGCCACTTGATGAAGTCCTTCTGCTATATCATTGAGCCGTGAATCGTCCAATGTTAAGCGATCAATTAATGCTGTGCTTAACCCGTTCTTTTTTCCATTTGCAATATCACGTGCATTTTGCTCAATAATATACTCTTTGTTCTCCATAAGTTCTTCAGCGATTTTCAAAAGTGCTTCATTTTTTTCTTTTGTCGTTGCTGATGAAAGTTTTGCCGTTGCAGCCTTTGCCTTTTTTGCTTTTCCAATTAACTCCATTATTCTCGCCCCTTTTCTAAAATAAAGTTTGTATAATCATATGATCTCTGTGTATTACTTCAGTAACAGACCGATTCGTGATGTTTTTTGCTTTTTTACTCGGTAAACCTTTAATTTTTTCCAATTCACTTGCAGAAAAATTCACTTCGCCACGAGCGATTTGTTTCCCTTTTTGGTTGCGAATTTCTACAACATCTCCACTGTTAAAAGAGCCTTCAATTGAGATAATTCCAGCGGGAAGTAGGCTTCTCCCCATATTTAATAAAGCTTCCTCCGCCCCATCATCAATAATAATGATACCAGAAATTGAGGAATGTAAAGCGAGCCATTGTTTATTATTTTTAACCCAAAAGGATGTAGGGGCACCAATGTAAGTACCGTCTCCTTCACCCTTCAGAACATCAAGTAATTTATTTGGTCCAAAGCCTTTTCCAATGAAACATTTGACACCGACCGACAAAGCAGTGTGAGCCGCTTCTAATTTGGAGCGCATGCCGCCTGTGCCTACTGCTGAGCCACTTTCCTTTGCTTGCTCTAATAACTGTTCATTGATCTCATTCAAATAATCATATTTTTTTGCATCTGAATGGGTTCTTGGATCTTTATTATATAGTCCATTCGTATCCGTTAACATAATTAAAAAGTCGGCGCTAATAATCCCACTTACGAGAGCAGACAGCATATCATTATCACCAAAGGTCAATTCATCTATTGATACTGAATCGTTTTCATTAATGATGGGGAGCACACTTCGCTGCAGTAGCTCTGTTAATGTTTGGTATATATTTCGATATTGGTCGCGATTTTTAAAATTATTTCTTGTCAGCAACATTTGGGCAGTCACGATCCCATAACGCGAAAAAGATTCTCCATAGCTTTGCATTAATAATGATTGTCCAACCGCAGCGGCTGATTGTTTACCTGCAATCGTTACAGGTCGAATTGGGTAACCAAGTCTTTTAAAACCAGCAGCAACAGCTCCTGAGGAAATAAGCACAACTTCGTTCCCAAGCTTTTTAATTTTTGCAATTGCATCGACGTGTTCGTTAAGTTTACTTTCCGATAAACCATCATTTTCATTTGTAAGAGAGCTACTACCTATTTTTACAACGATACGCTGTTTTCTCATCATGAGTTCAACCTTTCCATAAAAAAACTTTCCGATCCTAATAAAAGGACGGAAAGTTTCCGTGGTACCACCTTTTTTGACATAAATAATTGATGTCCACTTCATTCGATAACGGAAAAAATCCGGTCAAGCTTGTATGCCGACAGCTCAAGGGTAGGTTCAAAAGTTGTGTGTAATGGAATTTTTCAGCCTCTGAATTCCACTCTCTTGTACACGGCAAATCTTTTTACTAGTCCTTTTCAACGCCTTTAAATATTGTATTTATTATGTGAAAAATAATCATTTAAGTCAATAGATATACTTACACTCTTAAATTTAACGACAATTAATCAGTTACTGCACCATCAGATGCGGACGATACAAGTTTCGCATACTTACCGAGAACACCTGTCGTATGCTTAAGTGGTGGCTCTTGCCATTGTTGACGACGCTTCTCAAGCTCCTCGTCCGACACTTCAAACGAAAGGTCTTGGGTTTCACTATCAATGGTGACGATGTCATCATCTTGCAATAAAGCGATAGGTCCGCCAACTTGAGCTTCTGGAGCAATATGTCCAC
>DKGN01000002.1:0-4446 GCA_002453275.1 Caryophanales bacterium UBA6769 | reverse complement strand
TCCAATCACGAGTCCATGACTCCCCCCAGAAAAGCGTCCATCAGTTAAGAGTGCTACCTTCTCTCCAAGACCCTTCCCGACAAGGAGCCCTGTCACTGAGAGCATTTCAGGCATGCCTGGTCCACCTTTTGGACCTGTATAACGGATGACAACGACGTCGCCTTCTTTAATTTCATTATTTAAAATTGCTTCAGTTGCCGCTTCCTCCGTATCAAATACGCGGGCTGGACCTGTATGTTTTTTGACTGTTAAACCAGACATCTTAACGACTGCACCTTCCGGGGCAAGATTCCCCTTTAAAATAACGAGAGGACCATCCTCTTTATACGGATCATCAAATGAATGAATGACGTCCTGTCCTTCTGCTAGGTTAGGGAAATCACGCAAATTCTCTTCGATTGTTTTTCCTGTTACTGTCATACAACTTCCATCAATCAAACCCTTATCTAATAAGAGCTTCATTACTGCTGGTACACCACCAACCTCATGTAGATTTTGCATGACATAACGACCAGATGGTTTCAGATCCGCTAAGTGAGGTACCTTTTTACGAATCCGATCAAAATCGTCTAGTGTTAAATCAACATCGACCGTATGAGCAATGGCGATTAAATGCAAAATTGCATTTGTTGAACCACCAAGTGCCATAACAAGTGCGATTGCATTTTCAAATGCTTTTTTCGTCATAATATCCTTCGGATAAATTCCCTTTTTAAGCAAGTTAACAACAGCTTCACCAGCTTGGTGACAATCCTCCAATTTAAGAGCATTTTCCGCTGGATTAGAAGAGCTTCCAGGTAGGCTCATGCCTAATGCCTCAATTGCAGAAGCCATTGTGTTTGCTGTATACATTCCTCCGCAAGATCCTGCCCCAGGACACGCGGAACATTCGATTTCTTTTAATTCTTCTGCATCAATTGTACCTGCGTTGTATTGACCGACTCCTTCAAATACAGAGACGATATCGACATCTTTGCCATGCAGTTTCCCTGGACTAATTGTTCCTCCATAAACGAAAACAGCAGGAACTTTAGCTCGTCCAATCGCCATCAGACATCCTGGCATGTTTTTATCACAACCACCGATGGCGACAAATCCGTCTAAGTTCTCCGCACCAACGACTGTTTGAATGGAATCAGCGATTACTTCTCTACTCGGAAGTGAATATTTCATTCCTTCTGTTCCCATTGAAATACCATCAGAGACTGTGATTGTATTAAAAATAAGCGGCGCGCCTCCACCTTGTTCCGCTCCATTTTTTGCTTCGATAGCTAATTCGTCAATATGTACGTTACATGGTGTTACCTCACTCCACGTACTAGCAATCCCGATCATCGGCTTTTTAAAATCATCGTCCGAAAAGCCGACAGCCCGTAGCATTGCACGGTTAGGAGCCTTCCCTTCACCTTCACTAATCACTTTACTACGTATTCTTAAATCTTTCGTGTCGTCTTTTGCCACATCATACAGCTCCTCTATTTCCAAAGTAAACGTTATGTAAATAGTCATCCTCAGCTTACGATATTTCCCTTAATTGTTCAAGATATTCAGCTATTTGTTACTCTTCAGTCAATAATTTCTGTCCGTACGCTTTGAGCTGTTCGCCAACAGAACATTCTCCAATGCAAAAACTCTGTGCATAATTTCTTCCGTACGTCTGTCGTAAATAGTCTCTCAAAAAACAGTCTTGACAATATGTGTCGAGTAAATGATTTACTTTATCTATCAAATATTTTCGTTTCATTTCTAATTGTTCCCCTCCTACCTTATACTTCTAGAAACGACTATCTCTACTTTTGTGCTATTTTTATAATTTATATGATAAAATAAATTATGCACAATGCAATTTTTATTATTTATAAAAAATATATGGAGTAAGGAGCTTTTCTGCTATGCCTATTAATATACCGAACGATTTACCTGCCAAAGAAATATTAGAAAAAGAAAATATTTTTGTAATGGATAACACAAGAGCCTATACCCAAGATATTAGGCCTTTAAATATTGTAATATTAAATCTTATGCCTGAAAAAGAAAAAACTGAGACGCAGTTATTACGCTTGCTCGGAAATTCACCATTACAAGTGAATATTACGCTTATTATTCCCGGTACACATCAACCGAAAACAACAGCTAAATCACATTTAGATTCTTTCTATACGACCTTCGAAGAAATAAAGCATCGAAAATTTGACGGCATGATTATAACGGGTGCTCCAATTGAGCACCTTGATTTCCATGATGTCATTTATTGGGATGAATTGAAAGAGATTTTAGATTGGACGACAACGAATGTAACTTCAACTCTTCACATATGTTGGGGAGCACAAGCTGGCTTATATTATCACTATGGAATCGAAAAGCATGATCTTGACATTAAGCTATCAGGCGTTTTTCTTCACCGGCTTTTACAAAACAATGTCAAGCTGTTAAGAGGTTTCGATGACTTGTTCTACATCCCGCATTCCCGGAACACGACAATCCATCGACAAGAAATTGAACAAAATGAAAGGCTCACAATTTTATCTGATTCCGAAGGAGCGGGTGTGGCACTTATCGCTAATAAGAGCGGCTCTCAAATTTACTTAACAGGTCATCCTGAGTATGATGTGTATACCCTTGGGGAGGAGTATGTTAGAGACACTAATAATGGGGCTAACGTTAAGATCCCGGTAAATTATTTTCCTAACGATGATCCGAATAAAGTACCCCCACATACTTGGCGTTCTCATGCTAACTTACTTTTTAGTAATTGGTTGAATTATTATGTCTACCAAGAGACGCCATACCATTGGGAATGACTCACTTAAAGAGAGACTGGATGGGTCTTTTATGATTAAAACAAAAAAACAGGCGATTGATTTCATTTACTCATCATACAATCAAGCTAAGCAAAGAACAGATGGTAAAATGAGGAGAATACAAAAGCTATCCCGTGAATTGCTCAATGCTGTCGGTGCCCCTGATGATGGCAAACAGATTATTCTCGTCACTGGTAGCAAAGGGAAAGGTTCGACTGCTTTGTTTCTATCATCCTTGTTACAGGCGCTAGGCTTTAACACGGGGCTATTTACGTCCCCTCATTACGAATCGTTTAATGAGCGCATTCAAGTGAATGGCAACCAAATTACTGATTACGACTTTGTAAGGCTTGCTAACGAAGTAGCGCCACATGCTTGGCAAATAATGAACCATCTAGAACCTGATTGTTATCTAGGACCAATAGCTGTAAATTTAGCAATTGCTTGTCTTTATTTCAGTGAGAAACAAGTTGACTTTATTATCTTAGAAGTGGGAAAAGGCGGCCGAGACGATGATACGAATGTCGTCAACAATAAGTGGGCAGTCTTAACCCCTGTTTTAGAGGAACATATTGAGGAGCTTGGACCAACAATCCTTGATATTGTAAACCATAAGCTTGGAATTATTAAAAATAATTCTTCCGTTTTTATTAGTAAGCAAAAAAATGATGTGTGGACTAAAATTTCACAAAAGGTAACGCCTCGTACGCAAATATTTGCATACGAAAAAGATTTCTGCATTCAGGCAATAGCAAATACACCAGATGGGACAACATTTAATCTTAAAACAGAACACTCTGTTTACGAGAATTTGTTCGTTCCCCTCCTAGGAACTTTTCAATGTGAGAATATTGCACTTGCCGTCCAAACTTGTGAAAAAATTATCGAAAAGAAAATAGAGGAAACGCTCATTCGCTCTTGGTTAAGGCAAATGACCAATCCTGGTAAATGTGAAATGATTTCAAGTCATCCATTGGTTATTGCTGATGCTACGATCCATCGTCATTCAGCCGCTTACTTACTTGAAGTGATTGCTAGTTTTTCTCCAAAACATACTACTACACTTTTTGGTCTTTCCAACGATAAAGACTTGCAAGGTGTTATAAATACTTTGTTACCGATTTCCGATCAGTTCTTGTTTGCTAGACCTGAAACAGGTTATAAATCATTTTCAAAGCAAAGTAACGTCCGACCTGCTTCCTATCCTATACGTGCGCAAGTTTTGTCATTACACGAAGCATTATCTTACACCCTAAAAGTCAAAGACCAATCTTCATTGTTTTTGGTTGTTGGCAATCACTCATTTATAGCCGAAGTGAAGGAACGGATAAAAAATCATCGATTCGCATCTGTCCAATAAAAAAACCCCGATTATGCTACGTAAGCACAATCGGGGTTAGTCATTTATTTATAGTGTTTAAGAAGCTCTTTATATTGTTCGGACAGCTTGTAAAATTGTTCTTCATGACGATGATCCAATGCATCATCAATTGCTTTCATAAGTTGTTTGCGTCTCGCTTTTAATACTGATTCATCAATGACCATTTGAGAAAAGATTTGTAGCATAAATGCATCTTCTTTTCTCTGTTGTTCCACAGCAGATTTCTTCATGTTTTCTTTATAGGAGTTTTCGTGTCTCATGTTT
>DKGN01000033.1 GCA_002453275.1 Caryophanales bacterium UBA6769 | reverse complement strand
TTGCTACAAAATCGCCACCTTCGCCAGGCTTACAAAAGCCAAGTGATTCAAGTGTTAATAAAACAGTAATCGTAAATGAATCATAGATTTGGGCGATGTCGATTTCGTCATGCGTAACACCTGCCATCTCAAATGCTTGTGCTCCCGATTGTTTCGCCGTTGTAACGGTGAGGTCAGGCATACTGCTCACTAACGAATGAGTATGTGATTCCCCGTGACCAAGCACCCAAACAGGTTTCGTTTTACAATCTCGTGCACGTTCAGCCGATGTCATAACGATTGCACCTGCTCCATCTGTGACGAGACAGCAATCAAGCAAGCGAAGCGGATCGGCGATCAATGGTGATTCAACGACATCCGCGATTGTGATCTCATCCCTGTACATCGCTCGTGGATTTAACTGTGCCCATTTTCTCGTCGAAACCGCAATTTCAGCAAGCTGTTCGCTCGTTGTCCCGTACTCATGCATATGACGATGAGCCGCCATTGCATAAGCTCCGACAGGTGCAGGCATTCCCCAAACACTTTCGAATTGAGCTGTTAACTCCGATGGTCTCCCTGCGCCTAAGTTGCGAGAACGATTAGAACGTTGTGTGCTTCCATATAAAATGAGTGCAACGTCACAGAGGCCTGATTGAATTGCAGCAGCTGCATGACCAACGTGTGCTTCAAATGAAGAACCCCCTATGTTCGTCGAATCTGTAAAGCGGGGGTTGATGCCTAAATATTCAGCCATTGTCACACCCGGCATGAGACCGACACCTGGAAGCCCCCATGAGCCCGCGACAAACATGCCATCAACGTCATCTTTTGTTAATCCTGCCTCTTCAAGTGCCTTTTTTGCGACGTTTGCTTGCATTTGTAATACCGTTTCTCCGTTTGGAGCTTTTCCGTTTTCCAGATCGTGTTCAGCCACTCCTACAATGGCGCTTGAACGTTTGATCGACATCTCTATCTTCCTCCTCTATTCGTTGACAAGTCATGTAGTTTTTAGATTGTAAACTCCTTTGTAATGAGCTGAGCGGACCTGATTTTATTATGACAGGTTTTCGGGTAAATGATAGCGATACATCCCTAATGCATCATGATGCTTTTCTAAAACAGCTATTGTTTTAGGGTGAGGTGCTACGTAAATGATTGGATAATTTTTTTCGCCTATTGCTTCTTGAATTGAAAAAGCGAGGCTTTCCTTAGCAATGGAAAATTGAGCATCAATCCCTTTTTTATTACCACGAGCATCCAGCCTGATCCATTTGTTCATCGATTGCAAGAAAACAGCATTCAAAGCATGAATACAATACCCTTTTTCAGGCGTGTCAAATAGCATTAAACGCTGGTAACAAAAGCCTGTTGGTATTCCTTGAGACCGTAATAAAGCAGCAAGTAGATTAGATTTGGCATAGCAAATGCCTTCTTTGTAAGTCAATACATCCGCAGCCTGGCACGTCATGCGTTTACTTTGTATATCCCAGGAGTGAGAGATTTCATCACGCACAAATTCATACACTATTTTTGCTTTTTCAATTTCTGTTTGAGAAGGATTGAAAAGTTGATCCGCCTTTGCTTGAATAAGTGGATGAGAATAGTTCACTTCATTCAGTTCTAGCAAATAATCTTCCAATCTGTCAGATTCACACACCATATCCATCGGCAGCCTAGTCCTCCCCCCTAAAATCCAGTGCTTACTTGTATGATTTTGGAGAAAAAAGCAAGACACGCACAACACGTGTCTTGCCATTTTATTCAAAACATTTGATCAATGGCAACCTTTGCAATTTTCTCATTATGTTCGTAGGCGCCGCCAAGCAAAAATGCACTGCGAGAAGCACGTTTGAAAAAGAGGTGGATATCGCTTTCCCAAGTAAAACCAATGCCACCTTGCATTTGAATGGCATCACTCGTTACTTTTTTCGCCGCTGTCGAGGCGTAAGATTTCGCAATTGATACTGCTAATTCCGCTTCTTCTTCACCCGTCTGTAATGCCCACGCTGCATATTCAACCGCTGACTTTGCACTTTCAACGAGCAAATACATGTCTGCAGCCATATGCTTGAGCGCTTGAAACTTTGCAATAACGACACCGAACTGTTTCCGTTCCTTCGTATATTCGACAGTATCATAGAGAGCTTGTTCAGCCGTACCGACCATTTCTGAAGCAATTAACAATGCACCAAGTTGCTGCGCTTTTTCCATTAATTGATGACCTGTACCCATCCCAAGTCCTTTCACAATTTCAGTTTCTTTAAGCGGATAATTGTTTACTGTGACATCATAAATCGGATAGGTTTCATCAAAGCTTGAAAGCTTATTCATGCTTAATGCCTCATTGCTCCGATCAAGAACGACGAGTGTTTCTTCCTCATGGGGTGTGTTGCCTTTACCTGCGACACGTACAGCCGCAAGGATATGATCAGCATCTTGAGCAAATGGTACTTCACGAAGGTTTCCTGAGAGCGCATACCCAGCTTCCGTCTTCGTGGCGATAATACTTTCAGGACGCCATGCCATTGTAATCATCTTCTTACCAGCCTCAACATCATCGATTAAAGAGCCGTGTTGCTTGCACGTTTTCAAGACATGAAGCCCAACTATATTTTCAAGTAACGGATACGGAAGAAGCGCTCTGCCTGCTTCTTGAGCAATGAGGATTGAATACGTAACCCCTGTTAAAACGTCACCGTCCGCTTCCAAAATACCGAGCAATCCTTGCTGACCAAACAAGTTCTTCATCTTCTCGGAAGCGACTGGATTGTCCATGAACGCCCGAACATCTTCGGTCGTACATTCAGCTTCTAGCATATCTCGGACACTGCGTTGCACCATTTTTTCTTCTTCATTAAATCCAAAAAACATAATATATTGTCACTCCTTACCTCGGCATTCCGAGAATCATCTCAGAAATGATATTTTTTTGAATTTGTGTTGAACCAGCATAAATGGTTGCACCTCGTGAACCAAAATAAGTATCCTGAATCTTGCCGCGCCCGACACTATCTGTTCCCCAGTAAGGAGCCTGTTCCCCAAGCACTTCCATTCCAGCTTCTCCTAAATTGACATGCATCGTTGTCCAAAAGAGCTTTTGTAAAGAGGCTTCAGGCCCAAGCTTACCTTCGTTCAGAAGCTGACTAATTGTTTTTAAGCCATGGTAACGCATAATCCGAATATCGTTAAAAATTTCAACGAGCTTTTGGCGGAAATACGGGTTATCCTTCACAAGTGTCCCGTCAGTTGCTCTCGTATCCCCTGCCAATTTCACGAGCTCATTAAACTCATTTTGGAAGCGTACTTGTCTTCCTAACGCTAACGTTCCGCGTTCAAAACCGAGCGTTCCCATCGCAACTTTCCAGCCGTTGTTCACCCCACCGACAACATTTTCCTTCGGAACTCTTACATTATCGAAAAACACTTCGTTAAAGTCTTTGTTTTTGTTTAGCTGAACGAGTGGACGTACAGAGACACCTTCGGCGTGCATTGGCACGAGAATAAATGAAATCCCTCTATGCTTTGGCGCCTCTTGATCCGTTCGTGCCAAAACAAAACACCAATCGGCATGATGGGCGTAACTCGTCCAAACCTTTTGTCCGGTAATGACCCATTCGTCACCGTCGAGCTCAGCTCGCGTCTGAAGAGCAGCTAAGTCTGAGCCTGCGTTCGGTTCTGAAAAACCTTGACACCATATTTCCTCTCCACTTAAGAGAGGTGGTAAGAATCGTTGCTTCTGTTCCTCTGAGCCAAATTGAAGTAACGTAGGACCAAGCAGTAATTTCCCGAGTACGTTAATTCCGCCTGGCGCGTTTAACTTCCCAGCTTCCTCGTCATAAATAATTTCTTCAACATGTGTTAGTCCTTGCCCACCATATTCCTTTGGCCAAGAAATACCAGCAAATCCACCTTCATGAAGCTTGCGGTCCCATTCTCTTAAAATTGCGCCACGCTCTTGTTCATCGTTAGGCCATTGAAATTGCGGAGTTCCCCAGCCTTCAGGAATATTGTCTACTAACCATTCACGAACCTTTTGACGATACGCTTCTTGTTCTGGAGTAAACGATAAATCCACTCTAGTCACCTCAATTTATTTTTTGGTAGATTAATTGTTTGCTATTCTTTCTTTACCCATACCCGGAATGTTCCTGTTGCTTTAGAGACGAGATCACCCTCTTCATCACGAACGACACTGTCTAAAACGGCAATGCTTCGACCCGCTTGAATGAGTTCAGTTTCTGCAATCAGCTGTTTTCCCTTCGCTCCTTTTAAGTAGTGAATATTTAAATCAACAGTTACTTGACGTTCCAACTCAAGCGGATGACACATAAAAAGCGTTGAGCCCATTGCATTGTCGATGAACGTAGCTGTTATGCCGCCATGCACAATTCCAAGCCCGTTATACAACTCCCAACGGAGCGGCAACGTTGCCTCTGTCGTTCGCTCATTCATTTTTTCAATTGTTAAATCAATGAAACCTCGAATAACCTTGCCTTCTGGTCCCCTTTTCCCAGAAAACCCTTTATCTAAAATATTCATATAAAAGTGAAGGCTTTCTAATTGCTCGGGTGAAAAGCGTTCGAGCATATCTTTTAATTTTTGTTTGTCATGGTACTCTCCTAACTCAAATCCCATCTAATTTCTTCCCTTCTCCTCGATGTCAAATATATAATTCAACGTCTTGTGTTTGTTGTTTTAATTGTTGTTTTAATGTTTTCCCTACTGCGTTTTTTGGTAATGTCCGAACGAACAAGACTCGTCTCGGTGTTTTATATTTTGCTAGTTTATCTTGACAATATTCGATAATATCTTCTTCTGTCACGTCTACTCTTGGTTTTTTCACAACGAATGCGACGACTTCTTCTCCCATTCGCTCGGATGGTACCCCAACAACAGCGACCTCGGAAACGGCTTCGTGCCTTGTAATTAATTCTTCAAGCTCACGCGGATAAATATTAAAGCCACCGCGGATGATTAAATCTTTTTTCCGATCAACAATATACAAGTAACCATCCTCATCAACCCGCCCCATGTCACCAGTATGCAACCAGCCATTCTGAATCGCTTTTTTCGTTTCCTCTTCATTTTTGAAGTAACCTGGTGTAATGTTCTCACCTTTAACGAGAATTTCGCCGATTTCGCCTGTCGGTAGTTCGTTCCCATTATCATCTGCAATTTTCACTTCTATTCCTGGTAGAGGGGGTCCAACTGAACCAAGCTTAACTGGCATTGTTTTCCGCTGAGTCGTAACGACTGGAGCTGCTTCCGATAAGCCATAGCCTTCTAGCACATCGGCATTAAATTTCTTTTTAAAGCCTTCTACAACCGCACCAGGGATCGGCGCTGAGCCTGAACCGACCGACTCTAGACTTGATAAATCATATTTATCCGTAATTGGGCTATTGAGCATACCATGAATCATTGCAGGGACAGCTGAGAACCCTTTTACTTTGTGCTTCTCGATCGCTTTACAAACTTCCTCTAAATCGAACATTGCAAAAATCACAATCGATGCTCCTAAGAGAAAGCATGCATTTGATACGGTAAATCCATATACGTGGGCAAGTGGGAGAACTCCAAGCGTTGTCGCGCGTTCTTCGTCTTCTTGAAGCGAAGCAGACGTAGCCGCATTGGAATATAAATTCCTATGGGTTAACATAACTCCCTTAGGTTGTCCTGTCGTCCCAGACGTATAAAGGATAACTGCGATGTCTTCTTCTGTCGCCGGCGCATTTGTCTCAATTCGTTTGAGCGTTTCCGCTTGCGAATAAATGTTAATCGCCGCTTCGTCTTGTACATCATCAACGACAAAGACTTTTGGAGGGTTTTCTAAGTTTTGTACTGCTTTTTTCACTTTAGAATATTGCATGTTTGACGTAATAATCGCCTTTGCTCCTGAATCTTTTAAAATAAAGTGAATTTCTTGTTGATGTAATAAAAACATAACGGGGATAACAATCGCACCCGTTCGGATAATGCCTTGATAGGCAAAAATCACTTCGGGACAATTCGGCATACAAACGACGACCCGATCTCCCTTTTTAATTTCGTGTTTGTCTAAAACAGCTGCAAACTTACCTGCATGCTCTGCTGTTTCAACGTTTGTAAACGCTTTCTCACCGAAGTACAAAAAGGGATATTCTCCGTATTTATCGATGTTTTGCTGCATTAGATCTGTAAGTAACATGTCTTTCCTCCTTTATTTTATTCTATTTTGTGTCTATTCCTATTATATTAAAGATTTGGACAATTATCAAAATAATTTCAAGCAAAATATACCCATAAATATAGGGGTCGCTTCTCAATACGTTCATATGCCTAAAGTTAAACGTGAAATTCTGCTATTAAAATGTCAAGGAGGAGTGAAAAAGTGAAGAATATTGATAGAAAGGTGGTCACTACATAAAAGAATAGCGACTTCTAGGCATGTCGCTAGAAATCGCTATATTTGACGTCAATGCTTATGGTTTTACAATCAGTTTACCCCATGTCTTTCTGCTTCCAAGCATGTTAAGTGCCTCTGGCACTTTTTCAAATGCAAACTCATCATAAATAAGAGGTTTAATTTTTCCTTCTTCATATAACCCCATTAGGTTGTCATGAATTTCAACGACACCTTCTGGATATAAACGTTTGAAATAACCCCAGTGTACGCCTACGATGGAATAGTTTTTTACGAGTGCATGGTTAGCAGGTGCTTCAGGAATACGTCCTCCAGCAAACCCGATAACGAGCAAGCGACCATCAAATGCAATACATCTTCTAGAATTATCAAACGTATCACCGCCGACGGGATCATAAATAACGTCTGCACCGCGACCGTCTGTTTCTTTTTTTACAATTTCAATAAAGTCTTCAGTTAAGTAGTCAATGACAACATCAGCACCAAGGTCACTACAAACCTTTGTTTTTTCAGGGCCACCCGCTGTTGCAATTACTTTTGCGCCAGCCGCCTTTCCTAATTGAATAGCTGCTGAACCTACACCACCTGCACCAGCATGGACGAGCAACACTTCGCCCTCCTTGATTTGTGCACGATAATGCAAGGCATAATATGTCGTTTGATACGTAATATACATTGCTGCAGCATCGTTAAAATTCATTGCATCCGGAATTTTGTAAACGGAACCATTTTCATCAGCAGAAACATATTCCGCAAGTCCCCCGTTCGGCATTTGTGGTTGTGCAAGAACGCGATCGCCTGCTTTAAATTGGCTGTTTTCTCCTGCTTCAACGACAGTACCAGATACCTCTGCTCCAGGTGTAAACGGCAATGGTGGCTTCTCTTGGTATTTTCCTTGACAGAGTAAAATATCAAAGAAATTCAATGCTGTCGCTTCAACTTTAATCACGACTTTGCCGTCTTCAAGAGCGGGCTTATCCACTTCGGAAATTTCGAGTGCCTCTTCAGGATCTGCTAGTTGTTTAACTTGCCATGCTTTCATCTGACAATAACCCCCTTATGAATACTTTCATATTAACTCTATCAATGATTTTACTATTAGTAAATAATTTTCTGAAAGTGGATTATTCTATTTGATTTGGTTTCTTCGCTTAATGTAAAATACACATAGCATGAGACCGACGAACCCTGTTCCGAATGGATATAGAAATGGGTAAGGAATAGATGGGTAACCTTTCAATAGATCTGAATAATAACCCATGCTCATTAAACTCGTTCCAGAAACGTCAATTAATTTTACCGCTAATGGATTTTCCCCTCGTGCTTCATATGTAATGACTTCTTCTTCAAATTTACCATTCTCGTAAAGCCAAATGATTTTCCATTTCCGATCGCCCATGTGATCATCATCTGTAAGCCGTTGAATAATTGCGATATCGTCGTTTACTGTGACAATATCGAGCCATGAAAAGTATCGGCTGCCACGCTGTCTATTCGACAACCAAATTTCGTCAGCCGTTGTCACTTCTTCACCATCTACAAGGATATGCAGCTTGACAACCTCACCGGCCTCAACACCTTCCTCTTTATCCCAAGCTGTTAAACTCGCCTTCTTACCTGTCGGCTCCTCCACTAACTCAATTTGCTTTCCATTAACCTCAGTTTTTTGCACATCGATAATCGACGGAAATCCTTGTTCTTCATAAACGTGTTCAACCGTATAAAGAATATTTATTTTCGCCTCTGTGACCACTTCTCGTGCCATTTTAAATAGCGGTACAATAGAAACAATAATTAAAATTAACCCGATAAGCAATCCACTTTTCTTTCGCTTCACTCCATGCCCCTGCCCCCATCACCAAATCATTATAAATAAAGAGCAAACGACGTTCGCTTGCTCCTTTGCGGTAATCATTTTCATTTACTTTTTTTCGTTTGAATTGCTTGTTCGGCAAGCATCGCAATGACAGCGTCATCCATCGGTGGATTGTGTAAGCCTGCACGTACATCTCGATAGTACCGCTGCAGTGGGTTTTTGGCTGAGAGACTTCTTGCACCGACGACTCGCATCGCGAGATCAACGACGTTAATTGCAGTATTTGTCACGGTATACTTCGCTACCTGAAGCTGTGCTGTCATATGCTCTCGCTCGTTCGGCTCTTCATCCCATGCTTTCGCAGCAGTGAATAGTAAGCGACGAGCTTGACTAAGCTTTAATTCAATTTCCCCAAGGAGACGGCGAACGTTCGGAAGCTCGCTAATTGGACCAACAATACTGTTCGGTGAATAATTGATTGCAAATCGCAGCGCTTCATTGCGGGCAGCCATCGCAATCCCAGAATATACAGCTGGAATATGCAAGAGCCAACCGCTCGGTCTTGCCTTCCGCTCATTCCGATTTTGTTCAACAAGAAAGTCAGCTGAGATATGAACATCCTGCAGGACGAGGTCATGACTTCCAGTTCCCGTCATTGCAATTGAATCCCACGTCTCTTCAATTGAGACTCCGTCCGTATTACGAGGAACGAGAAATTCGTGAACCGTCTCAGTCTCATCATCTGTCGCCGCAATGAGAAAAAAGTCTAGCACTGGAGACATCGTCGTAAAGGTTTTTCGTCCAGTAATTCGCCAAGAACCGTCTGCTTGTTTTACCGCCGTTGTTTCCGGTTTTCCGCCTCTTGTCGGGCTGCCTGTTTTTGGCTCTGTTGCAGCTCGATTTAAAAGCGCGCCATTGCTGATTGCTTGCTCACACACATATTTGAATAGATCTTCTTGCCACGGTCTTCGTTCGGACAGGTCTTTTATAATTCCAAGATGCCAACCGAGACCAAGACCAGTCGATCCATCTGCTTGCCCTAACTTTTCTAAAAATAAAACAAGCTCGTAAAGAGAGATCTCTTCTCCACCGTATTCTTTCGGAACCGTTAAACTCGTAAAGCCAATTTTCTGTAGCTCGGCGATATTTTCAAATGGGAAAGAGTTTTCCACGTCTGCCCTTGCTCCACACTTTTGAAAAGCTACCTCTCGTTCATGAAGCTGGGTATAAATTTTTTCTTGTCGTTCTGTTTTAATATAGCGTTCACCATGTAATGACATACGTCCACTTCCTCATTAAAAGTTAAAGTTATCTGGGTCAGGTCCGAGTCGTAAGTGTTCATTTAACGCAGAAATATCTTTCACTTCTTGCTCGGTTAATTCAAAGTCAAACACTTGTGCATTTTCTTCAATCCGATGTGCATTTACTGATTTAGGAATCGTGACAATCTTCTGTTCAATGTCCCAGCGTAAAATAATTTGTGCAACTGTTTTGTTATATTTTTCGGCAAGAGTCACTAATGTCTGATGTTCAAAAAAATTTCCTCTCATCAGTGGGCTCCATGCTTCAACTTGAATTTGGTGCTTTTGACAATAAGCAAACAACTTTTTTTGTGTTAGTTTCGGATGAAGCTCAATTTGGTTTACCATCGGTTTTACTTTGCATGATGCAAGCAGATCATCTAAATGATGAATCTGAAAATTACTCACCCCAATGGCACGGACTTTTTGTTCGCTATAAAGAGTTTCAAGTGCTTTCCATGTCTCTTTATACTTCCCTGGAACAGGCCAATGAATCAAATATAAATCAACATAGTCGACCGCTAATCTTTTCTTACTCTCTTCGAAAGCACGTAAAGTGCCCTCATATCCTTGGTCAGTATTCCACACCTTTGTCGTAATAAACACGTCTTCCCTAGGTATGTCAGTCTCTCGAATCGCTTGACCGACACCGCGTTCGTTATCATAAAAAGCAGCCGTATCAATGCTACGATACCCGACATCAAGTGCAGTCTTCACAGCTCGTTCAACTTCTCCACCCTCAGTCGCTTTGTAAACGCCTAATCCGAAAAGTGGCATTTTAACACCGTTATGTAATGAAACTGATTCGGTTAAACCTGCGCTCATTCCTTTTGTCCCCTCTTCATTTTCTTCTATCGTATTATAGTTTCAAATGAAGTGCAAAACGATTTGCAGTCAGCCTTCTCCATGAAAGCTGACTGACTAATTATCACTCATATTCTCCTAAAATTTCAACTGCTTTATCTGTAATCGATGTGTCAATTGAATCGTCGAAATTTAAGTCTCCCTTAATCGCGCCATTCGCTTTATACACGTCAAATTGGTCTTTGATGTTATCAATAAACATTTCTCCGTTAGGGTTTAAGCCTGTGACGTTCACCTTTTCCCAGACGTCTTTCTCTTTGAGCGTCGTATGTTTAACCATAATGTCGATTAACTCATCTTTATCGCCTTTTTCTTTGACGAATACATCATTATAATCACGAACTCCTTTTAAATAAGCTACCATGAAACGAAGCGCCACATCTTCACGATCTTCAAGAAACTTCGGGGAAGATAACACCATCGCAATTTGTGCTTCAGGTGCATAGTCAGTTGCATCGCCGAACTTCACGTGAATATTTTCGGCGATTCCTTTTGTAATGAGTGGCTCAATTTGTAAAGCAGCATCAACTGAGCCATTTCCAACTGCCGCTAACATATTTCCGAAATCAGCCATGAGTACAAATTCTACATCATCTCTCGTTAGACCGCCGTGCGTAATCATCTGTTCAAAAATATAATCATCGACTCCATTTTTCGTTGAAACGGCAATTTTTTTCCCTTTAAAGTCCTCATAGCTTTGGATGTCGTCTTGCATATCCTTTCCGATAATGAAGGTGAAATACGATTTGCCTGGAACGTTATGACCTTTATCGGCAATCATTTTGACATCGATTCCTTGTGCTAATGAGTTGAAAAAGGCAGCTGTCGAAATACCACCTGCGACATCGACTTTACCAGAGGCAACTGCAGGTAGCATGTCATCAGAGTTGGCAAACGATACGAACTCAACATCAATATTAAAGTCTTCAAAATATCCTTTTTCCTTTGCAATGTAGAAGCCTGCACCGGAAGCCGCGCCGTCTTCAGCAATATACACTTTTTCAGTCTTTTCTAACGGTTTTAGACCGTCAATTTCTTCTGTTGATTGTTCCTCTGGGGCGTCGACCTTTGATGAACAAGCTGTCAATGCAAGGATGAGAAGAAAGAACGGGACGACAAACCATGAGCTTTTGTGTATTTTCATTTTTTCACTCCATTCTCTATGTTACGTGTGTACGTGACCGCTGAACTTCGGTTTGCAAATGTTGCCAAATGTCAACGAACTGTTTAGCGACATCTCGATCTGAGCGGATTTGCTCGACATGACGTGGTCGAGGCATATCGATTTTCTTATCAACGACAATTTGCCCAGGTTGGGCGCTCATTAACAATATGCGGTCACTAAGCATAAGCGCCTCATCGATACTATGTGTAATAAATAACACCGTTTTTTTCGTTTCCATCCAAATGTTTAACAGTTCCTCTTGCAAGATGTATTTATTTTGTTCGTCAAGTGCAGCAAATGGTTCATCCATTAATAAAATTTCCGGATCATTTACAAACGCTCTTGCGATGCTTACCCTCTGCTTCATTCCTCCCGACAGTTCTTTCGGATAGCGCTTAGAAAACTCTGTTAAACCGACCTTTTCTAAGTAATAATCAGTTCGTTCCTTTATATATGCTTTTGGCAGCTTTTGCATCACGAGCCCAAAGGCAACGTTCTCTTCAACGGTCAACCACGGAAGAACACCCTTTTCTTGGAAAACCATAGACTGAAGCGGCTTACTCTTATCTGTCTGTAAAATCGAATATTGTCCGGTACTTGGTTTTTCGAGCCCTGCCAAAATTTTTAATAGCGTTGTTTTGCCACAGCCAGACGGTCCGATTAAACAGACAAATTCTCCATCTTGAATCTCAGTCGAAATGTTTTGCACTGCAGTCACACTGCTTCCCCGTTTATAAAATACTTTCGTTACGTCTTCGATTGTAATTTTCGCTTGTTGTGTCACCTTACCCCTCCTCAACGTTCAAATCTGTCCTTTTTCACGTTAGGATTACGATTAACTCTCTTCTCGCCATGGGAGTAGCTTTGCTTGCAACCAGCGAAGCAGAAGCGAGAAAAAATACCCAAAAAATGAAATGAGTATAAGCCCGACATACATTTCCGTTAATACGAAGGCTTTATATGACGTCCAAATTAAATAACCAATCCCTTGGTGAGCTCCCATCATCTCGGCGGCAACAATCGTAAGTAATGCAATTGCCTGACCCATCTGAACTCCCTCAAGCATGACAGGTAACGCGCCGGGTAACGCAATTTTAAAGAAGAAATCCTTTGAGGATGCACCGTAATTTTTAGCGACATCGATATAAATATGCTCAATGTTCATGACACCTGCTGCGGTGTTAATGACGACAGGGAAAAAGACACTACCTGCAATTGTGACGAGCTTTGACGTTTCTCCAATTCCAAAAATGATAATAATAATTGGCAATAAGGCTAACGTTGGTATTGGCATCAATGCCATAATAAGTGGTTGAAAAAAATGCCGGAACGGAGAATACATCCCCATTAATAAGCCGAGAATGATGCCAGGAATGACACCGAGTAAAAACCCTCCCATAATTCTCATTAAACTAATTCCTAAATGTTCGAACAGCGTTCCACTTTGTGCCATATCGAAAAATGTAGCGACAATCGCTGTTGGCGGTGGGAAAAACCTTGAGTCAACAATTTCAAATCGTGATAACAACTCCCAAAGCAACAAAATAAACAGTGGTGACGCGACTGTCAGCATTTTCTTTAATCGATTTTTTAATTTTTGTCGATTCCATTCTTCGCGCTCAATTTCTTCAGGACTTTTTTCCAGCTCCATTTTCTCTTTATCCATGCCCCTCACCACCTCTGTTAACGCATTGTATTCATACGTGCCTAGATCGGTGAGAATTTATAAACCGAAAAACATTTTTGGCCTTTATTTCACTTCAGCTTTCATTCCGTGTAAAATCAGAAGTGTCAGTTAATGAGTAAATAGAGAAAAAGGAGTTTTTGTAATGACAACCTTTGAAAGTCAGCTCATGAAATATGCAGAGTTAGCTGTGAAAGTCGGAGTGAATATTCAAAAAGACCAACTGCTTGTTATTAACGCACCGATTGAAGCTAAGAACTTCGTACATAAGGTGGCAGAGGCAGCTTTTAATGCTGGAGCCCGCAATGTCCATGTCGAGTGGAACGATGATGAATTTACTAAGGTAAAATATACACATGCGCCTGACGAAGCCTTTACAGAATATCCGTTGTGGAAAGCAAAAGGGTATGAAGAAATGGCCGAAGACGGGGCTGCGATTATGTCTATTTTGGCACCAAATCCTGAACTATTGAAGGACGTAGATCCTGAACGTGTTGCAACTGCCCAACGTACAGCTGGAGAGGCGATGGAAACGTTCAGGCAGTTCATACAATCAGATAAAGTGAGTTGGACAGTCATCGCGTATCCGACGAAAGAATGGGCCGAAAAAGTGTTTCCGAATGAAACAGCGTCTGAGCAAGTGGAGAAATTATGGAAGGCTGTCATGACGGCAACGCGAGTCGATCTTGATGACCCTGTTTCCGCTTGGCGTAAGCATCAAGATAACCTGCAACAGAAAGTCGACTTTTTAAATAAGAAAAAATATAAAAAGCTTCACTACAAAGCCCCCGGCACTGAGCTTACGATTGAGCTTCCAGAAAAGCACTTATGGGTCGGTGGTGGTGGTAAAAGCGAACGCGGTGTTAACTTCGTCCCAAACATGCCAACAGAAGAAGTGTTTACAACCCCAAAAAAAGATGGTGTCAACGGTACTGTCTCAAGCACTAAGCCGCTAAACTACGGAGGTACGATTATCGACGACTTTTCATTTACATTTGAAAATGGAAGAATCGTGGATTTCTCTGCAAAGGAAGGTTATGAAACTTTGAAGCGACTTGTGGAAACAGACGAGGGTTCTCGTTACTTAGGTGAAGTAGCACTCGTTCCCCATGAATCACCCATTTCACAAACAGACGTCGTATTTTATAACACTCTTTTTGATGAAAATGCTTCATGTCACGTTGCGATTGGAAGTGCATATGCGTTTTGCTTGGAAGGTGGAAAAACAATGTCACAGGAGGAGCTTGCTGAACACGGTTCGAATGCAAGCATCGTGCATGTCGACTTCATGATCGGCTCCGAACATCTCGATATCGATGGAGAAACAGAAGATGGCACACTCGAACCTCTCTTCCGTAATGGAAATTGGGCATAGGGAACAAATGCATAAGGAAAACACCTCCAATTGTCCACAAACCTTAACATTTAATATAAAATAAGAATTACTGTTTGCATAGAAAGGGGAATCACGATGCAACCAATCAATCAAGATGCTGTCCAAAAAGCATTGGATGAATTTTCGAACAAGGATGTTTACGTTCACCTTGAGACGACAAATGGTGCGTATGCGTCCCATTATAATCAAAGCTTTCATAATGCAGGGGCTTACATTCGTAATGTGCAATTAAGGTATTCACACGGGAAAATCACAGGTGAAGGCCCTTATCGGGCTGGATTAAAGCTAGACATTGGCTGGGTCTATGCCGAAGGCTTGACCGATTGGGAAGTCGATGAAAAAGGACGACTTCTGCTTGCTGGTCATGATCAAGACGGTAAACTTGCCGTTGCATTGCAGCTTAGTGTAGAACCGTTTTAGAACTGTGTAAAAAAGGAGATAAAAAAATGGAAAAGGAAAAACACGTACTCGTCATCTTCCCCCACCCTGATGATGAATCATTTGGGATTTCGGGAACGATTGCAATGTATACGAAAAATGATGTCCCCCTTACTTACGTTTGTGGCACCCTT
>DKGN01000048.1 GCA_002453275.1 Caryophanales bacterium UBA6769 | reverse complement strand
AAAGTAAATCATTATGAAACTGAGGCCATATGGCAACTTTTTTCAAACGATAATTATGAACGTGTTGAATTTGAGAAACGTGCAGACGTCTATCTTATTAACACATGTACTGTGACAAATACAGGTGATCGAAAAAGCCGGCAAATTATTCGGCGTGCCATTCGGAGAAATCCAGAAGCGATTATTTGTGTAACGGGCTGTTATGCCCAAACATCTCCGGCTGAAGTGATGGATATTCCTGGGGTAGACATCGTTGTTGGTACACAAGACCGAACAAAATTGCTTGATTATATTAAACAATTTCAACACGAACGCAAGCCAATTAATGGTGTAAGCAATATTATGAAAAATCGAGTTTATGAAGAACTTGATGTGCCGACGTTTACAGATAGGACACGTGCTTCATTAAAAATACAAGAAGGTTGCAACAATTTTTGTACATTTTGTATCATTCCATGGGCTCGTGGATTGTTGCGCTCAAGGGAACCTGAAGCTGTCATTAAACAAGCCCAACAGCTTGTCAATGCGGGTTATAAAGAAATTGTTTTAACTGGCATTCATACAGCAGGATACGGCGAAGATATGAAGGATTATAACTTTGCTCAATTGTTGCGTGATTTAGATGAAAAAGTCACTGGTTTACGTCGGATTCGAATTTCTTCTATTGAAGCAAGCCAAGTGACCGAAGAAGTGATTGAGGTCATGGATCAGTCTGATAAAATTGTAAGACATTTGCACATACCATTACAATCAGGTTCCAATTCCGTACTCAAAAGAATGCGTCGTAAGTACACGATGGAACTGTTTGCTGATCGTTTGCAAAAGCTGAGAAAAGCACTTCCAGGACTTGCAGTAACTTCTGATGTCATTGTTGGTTTCCCTGGTGAGACGGAAGAAGAGTTTATGGAAACGTATAATTTTGTTAAAGAACATCAATTTTCTGAGTTACACGTGTTTCCTTATTCAAAAAGGACAGGAACTCCTGCTGCTCGGATGGAGGACCAAGTCTCTAATGAAGTGAAGAACGAGCGTGTTCATCGTTTAATCACTCTTTCGGATCAACTGGCGAAAGAATATGCTGCAAAATTTGAAGGTGAAATTCTTGAAATGATCCCTGAGGAACGATTTAAAGAAGATCCTGATTCAGGTTTATACGTTGGGTATACTGACAACTATTTAAGGGTAAAAGTTGCGGCTACTGAGGATATGATTGGTAAACTTGTTAAAGTAAAAATAGTGAAGGCAGGCTATCCATACAACGAAGGACAGTTTGTTCGTGTCCTTGATGATATCGTATCAATGCCGTCATAAATCGACTATAAGGGCTCGCCAACTGGCGAGCTTTTTTAAAAGGGGGAGGGCGTACGCACATGACTATAGCTAAAATGATTGACCATACGTTGCTTAAGGCAGATGCAACAGCCGAAGACATAAAGATCCTTTGTGAAGAAGCAAAAGCGTATCAATTTTTTTCCGTCTGTGTTAATCCTACTTGGGTAAGCTTAGCAGTTGAAGAATTAGCAGGAACAGATGTGAAAGTTTGTACTGTCGTAGGTTTTCCTTTAGGGGCAACAACCGTTGAGACGAAAAGCAATGAGACAAAGGACGCAATTGCAAGTGGAGCACAAGAAATTGACATGGTTATTAATATTGGAGCACTTAAATCAGGCGATACCCAACTCGTCACCCGAGATATTCAAGCAGTAGTGTCAGAGGCACAAAAATCCAAGTCGCTCGTTAAAGTAATTATTGAAACGAGTCTTTTAACCGACGATGAGAAAAAACTAGCGTGTGAATTAGCGAAGGATGCTGGTGCTCATTTTGTTAAAACATCAACAGGCTTCTCATCCGGGGGCGCAACGGTTGAAGATATACAAATCATGCGTTCTATCGTTGGTGAGCAATTAGGGGTAAAAGCATCAGGGGGGATACGCGATCAAAAATTCGCAAAGAACTTAATTCAAGCTGGTGCTACAAGAATTGGCGCAAGCGCAAGTATAGACCTCTTAAAAGGTATGTAAATATAATGTGAAAACATTTTTTCCAAACAAACCCCCTTGAATTTTCAGAAAAAAAAATATATAGTAGTATACGAAGCTTATAGCTTTAGCTTCATTTGCAAACGCTTTACATACCTACCAGTTAGTTAGTAAAATGAAGGGGAAAAGGAGAGGGTAAACATGTATTTTGAGTACACTGACAAAGTCAAAGATTTACAAAAGAGAGTTTCAGATTTTATGGAAGAACACGTTTATCCAAATGAACAGACTTATGAAGACCAATTAAATGAAGGGGAAAGTCGTTGGATTATCCCACCAATTATCGAGGAATTAAAAGTCAAGGCTAGAGAAGCTGGCTTATGGAATTTGTTTTTGCCTGAAAGTGATCTCGGTGCAGGATTAACAAACCTCGAATATGCACCACTTGCAGAAATTATGGGTCGGTCTTCAATCGGTCCGGAAGTATTTAACTGTAACGCTCCTGATACTGGGAATATGGAAGTGCTTGTAAGATATGGTACAGAAGAACAAAAAGAAAAATGGTTAAGACCACTTCTTAATGGCGAAATTCGATCAGCCTTTTTAATGACGGAGCCTGATGTTGCTTCAAGTGACGCAACGAATATTCGAATGAGCATTGTTAAAGACGGCGGTGAGTATGTTATTAACGGACGTAAATGGTTCTCATCCGGTGTAATGAACACACGTTGTAAAGTAGCCATTGTCATGGGAA
>DKGN01000155.1:10909-15441 GCA_002453275.1 Caryophanales bacterium UBA6769 | reverse complement strand
CTAAGTTTTCTTTTATTTGGCCAGCTTCTTCAGGAGATAAGTTTGCATATAAGGGTGCATAGTCTGTCTTCGTTGTTAAAGTAGTAATCGTAATAATAAGGGCTAAAACTAAGGCAGTGCTTCCTAATATGATGATTTTTTGTGTAGACGTCCGTCCCGACCAATATTCAGTTATTCTATCTTTAATTCGTAACAGTGATTCTTTCATTTTATCCCCCGTATTTATGTACATGGTAAGGAGTAGAATTTAGTATAATGTTTTCTATTGTTACTCAATATTTCAGCCCACACAGTTCCCCCGAAATATATCGCGTGTGCTTGCTTACTATGTTTGTTTTTATAAAGGCATTCTCATGACTTCTTGATAAGCTTCGATCACTTTGTTACGTACTTCTAAGGTGACTTGCATTGTGACTGATGCTTTTTCGGCTGCAATCATGACGTCATGAAGGTTCGTCGTTTCATTGTTAATAAGCTGAGCAGTTGCTTTGTCTGCTGCAAGTTCTGCCTCGTTCACTTCATCAATCGCTTTTGATAAGAAAGTTGAAAAGTCTTGTTGGACATTGTGAGGCGTATTCTCAGAATTAGACTGAGGGGTTACTTTTTCATTAAAAAATATCGGTGAAAATCCTACCTTTTCCATTTTTCTTTTAAGCCCCCTTATTTACCAATTTCAAGTGCTTTCATTAGCATGCCTTTAGAAGCATTTAGGACGGTCACGTTCGCTTCATAGGAACGCGAAGCGGACATCATGTCGACCATTTCTTTAAGTAAATCAACATTCGGTAACTCGACATAGCCATTTTCATCAGCATCAGGATGTTCTGGTTGATAAAGAAGTTTAAAAGGAGTTTCATCATCAACGATACTCGTCGCCTTTACCCCATGGCTAGCGTTTTTTTGTTGTTGCAATTCTTTTTGCAGCATATGACTAAATTGAAAGCGATTTCCATTCGATTGTAGCGATACCATTTTCCTCTGATACGGGGTCCATTCGCCATTCACATATGTGCCTCTTGTCGAGTCGGCATTCGCAATGTTTGAAGACGACACATCCATCCGTAATCGTTGGGCTGTTAAACCGGAAGCTGAAACGTTCATACTATGAAATATTGACATATCTATTTCCCTCCCCTAGCTATCGCTTTTAAAGTCGTGAATTTTCCATTTAGTCGATCGACTAGAGCGTTATAATAAATTTGGTTTTCAGCGAGCAGTGACATTTCTCGATCAATATCAACATTATTTCCATTATTGTTCATCGTTGTATTGTTTTTTGTTGTCACAGCGTAATCACCTTCGTTACCATTCGAAAAGTTAATATGCCTGCTGTTTGTTTTCTTAGCTTGAAACGCAACCGCCTTTGCAAGTTCATTTTTAAATTGCACTTGTTTTGATTTGTAGTGAGGAGTATCAACATTAGCAATATTTTGTGAGATGACATCCTGACGCGCTGAACTTGCATTTAAAGCACCTTCCAGTGATTGCATTGTCGAATTAGCAAAAAGTTGCATGTTAAACCTCCTTTTCCAAATATGACTTTTTGACTAGTTCCTAGCATTTAATCGACAAAAACTGAGACAAAATAAACTGTTAAGAGCGACACCTAGTGAAATATAGGGCTTTTTGTCGTAATATAAGACCTATTATACTAGATAAACTTACCAAAAGGACATAGGGCTTTTCTTCTATTTTTGAGAAATGGTAGTAATTTAGTGCTTTTTTCATCAAAAAAAGACATTCCATCTCGTTTGATGGAATGTCTTTTAGCCTATTTCTTAATTTTGTTATGAACGTAGTTTATCCAATTCAATTAGGAACTTATCATTTAATACTTTAATGTACGTACCTTTCATACCAAGTGAGCGTGATTCAATCACACCTGCACTTTCAAGCTTTCTTAATGCATTTACGATAACGGAACGAGTAATTCCTACGCGATCAGCTATTTTACTCGCTACGAGCAAGCCTTCTTTTCCGTCTAACTCTTCAAAAATATGTTCAATCGCTTCAAGCTCACTATAGGATAAAGAACTAATCGCCATTTGTACAACAGCTTTATTTCTCGCTTCCTCTTCGATTTCTTCCGCTTTTTCATGGAGAATCTCCATTCCAACAACTGTTGCACCGTATTCGGCAAGCACGAGCTCTTCTTCAGAAAACTCTTTGTCAAATCGGGACAATATGAGAGTTCCTAATCTATCTCCTCCTCCAACGATTGGCACGATCGTTGTTAAACCTGTTTTGAATAAATCTTTGTTTTCAACTGGAAATGCAGTGAGCTCATTATTTATATCGATGTTGGCAGATGTCTCTGATATCGTAAATAATTTTTCTGTATAATCAGCAGGAAATTGTCTTTCTTCATAGATCTTATTCATTCTTTCATTATCTATTTCTTGTCGAATTGCAATTCCTAGCAGTTTACCTCTTCTACTTAAAACGTAAATATTTGCATCTACAACCTTACTTAATGTTTCTGCCATTTCTCTAAAGTTAACTGGTCCTGCAACCTTTTGAAGCATTGAGTTAATTTTTCTTGATTTTTCTAAAAGACTCATGATTCTCCTCCTAAAGTTTATAAAATAAATTGGCTTAAATCTTTATTTTTTGCAATAGATTCTAATTTCTCTTCTACATATTGTGGTGTGATTACTACTTTTTCTAAGCTTATATCTGGTGCTTCAAAAGATAAGTCTTCTAGAAGCTTTTCTAAGATAGTGTGCAATCTTCGTGCACCGATATTATCTGTTTCTTGATTCACTTGATAGGCGAGAGAAGCTAGTTTTTGAATAGCTTCGTCAGAAAATTCAATTTCTATACCTTCTGTTTCTAATAATGCTGAATATTGTTTTATTAGTGCATTATCTGGTTCTGTCAAAATTTGCACAAAGTTTTCAGCACTTAACTTTTCTAACTCAACACGAATTGGAAAGCGCCCTTGCAGCTCAGGGATTAAATCAGATGGTTTTGCGATGTGAAATGCCCCCGCAGCCATAAATAAAATATGATCTGTTTTAATCGGCCCATACTTCGTGATGACCGTTGAACCTTCCACGATTGGCAGAATGTCTCGTTGAACCCCTTCACGTGAAACGTCAGCAGATTGTTGATGCTTTCCAGCTATTTTATCAATTTCATCAATAAATATAATTCCCGAATCTTCTGTTTTTGAAACCGCTTCTTGTGTTACTTCCTCCATATCAATAAGCTTTGCTGCTTCATCTTGAATTAAAATTTTTCTTGCTTCAGAAACGGGAAGTTTTCTTTTCTTTGTTTTTTTCGGGACAAGTTGGCTAAAAATATCTTGCATATTCATTCCCATTTGTTCCATGCCTGATCCTTGAAACATATCAAACATTTGGTTTGCCTGTTCTGTCACTTCAACAACAACAATCTGATCTTCAAGCTCTCCTAAAGCAAGTTGGTGAGCAATTTGTTTTCTTTTATCATAGTTATTTTGATCTTCGAACTTTTCATTTTGGTCTTCGTCCGCTTGTTCTTCTGAAGCTCCACCGAAAAACATTTCGAAGGGATTTTTATATTGCTGTTGTTTTTTCTTTGTTGGAACGAGTAAGTCAACGAGTCGCTTATTCGCGTTATCCTCGGCACGGTCCTGAACTTCCTGCATTTTCTCTTCTTTTATAAGCCGTACCGCTACTTCCGCTAAATCTCGGACCATTGATTCTACATCTCGACCAACATACCCGACTTCCGTGAACTTCGTTGCTTCAACTTTAACAAAGGGGGCTCTAACAAGCTTCGCTAATCTTCGTGCGATCTCAGTTTTCCCGACCCCTGTTGGTCCAATCATTAATATATTTTTCGGAACAATTTCTTCTTTTAGTCGTTCATCAAGCAAGTTTCGTCTGTACCGGTTTCGTAATGCAACAGCAACAGCCTTTTTTGCTTGATTCTGTCCAATAATATATTGATCAAGTTTATTCACAATTTGTCGTGGCGTTAAATGGGCGCTCAAATGAAACCCTCCTATCAACTACTTAGTTGTTGAAAGATATAGCCTTTGCTGATTTACAAACAATGGAACTGTCTTTTTTTTACAGCTCTTCGACAATAATTTGGTCATTTGTATACACACAGATTTCACTTGCTATTTGCAAGGCTGCTGACGCTATTTCTTTCGCTGAAAGCTCGGGAGAATACTGTTTTAACGCTTTACCAGCAGCAAACGCATAGTTTCCTCCAGAACCAATGGCAAGGATTTGATCATCTGGTTCAATAACTTCACCTGTACCAGAGATAAGTAACATGTCAGATTCATTCATGACGATAAGCATTGCCTCAAGCTTGCGCAACACTTTATCGCTTCGCCACTCTTTAGCAAGCTCGACCGCAGATCTCGTTAAATTCCCATTATACTCCTCGAGCTTCGCTTCGAACTTCTCAAACAATGTAAATGCATCTGCAACCGAACCCGCAAATCCTGCAATTACTTTCCCTTGATGTAATTTTCGGACTTTTTTTGCTGTATGTTTCATGACGACAGCATTTCCAAAAGTTACTTGCCCATC
>DKGN01000155.1:0-10864 GCA_002453275.1 Caryophanales bacterium UBA6769 | reverse complement strand
ACTTGCCCATCACCCGACATCGCAGATTTTCCATTATGTTGAATGGCAAAAATAGTCGTTGCATGAAATGTATGTTCCAAAATGGCACTCCCTTCCTTTCAATTATACTTGAAAAAACAACAGTAGCCTTCATAGAACTTATCAATTTCTTGACTTCTTCATACGGAATTAAGCACGAGGATGGTAGTTGAGATAGACATTTCGCAACGTATCCTTTGTAACATGTGTATAAATTTGAGTTGAAGACAGTTGGGCATGACCCAATAACTCTTGTACAGAGCGAAGATCAGCTCCTGCATTAAGCATATGTGTGGCAAATGTGTGACGAAGAACATGAGGACTAATGTTTTTATGCAAGCTAGCTTTATCTACAATCTGCTTTATAATAGTGCGGACACTTCTAGTTGAAAGCCGGCTACCTTTATAATTAAGAAAAAGCGCTTCTGTTTCCTGTTCCGAACTATTGCTTGCTAACTTCGGTCGACCCTCTTGAAGATACTTTTCTAATGCATTAAGTGCAAATGATCCGATTGGGACATATCTTTCTTTTTTCCCTTTTCCATAAACAAGAAGTAACTCGAGTGACGAATCAATGTCATGAACATCTAAAGAACAGCATTCACTCACCCGAATCCCAGTCGCATAAAGCAATTCTAATATCGCTTTATTGCGTTGACCTAATGGTGTCGAAACATCTACAACTTCAAATAAAGCAGCTACCTCTTCTTCGTATAAAAAATTGGGCAGCCGGTACTCGTTTTTAGGGAGCGATACGGTTTGGATAGGATTAACTTTAACTAATTTTTCTCGAACTAAAAAGCGATAAAAGCTTCTCAATGAAGATATCATCCTTGCAACCGTATTACGTGCCAACCCTCGGTGATGAAGATCTGTGAGAAAAACTCTTACTATCTTGTAGTTAACTGAAGCGAATTGCTTAACCCCTTCTCTTTCCAAAAAAATGCAAAACTCGGCTAAGTCTTTTTTGTAATTCGTGATTGTATGTAGTGAATAATTCCTTTCAAATTCTAAGTAAGATAAAAAGGCATCAACGCTATTATTTTTCACATAATCACCTCAAAAATCCTCTAGTATCGTACCATACTAGAGGACGTAACACAAGAACTATTCACAAATTCGTAACACAATTCTGAATTGTTGATAAGGCACGTTCAGCAATTTTTTTATTCCGTTCTTGTTTATTTGAAATTCTTGTAGCTAATGGTGTGAAGAGACCAAAATTAATATTCATCGGTTGAAAATGTTTTGGATTTGCTGTTGTGATGTAATGCGCGAGACTCCCAATCGCTGTTTCATTCGGAAAAACAGTTGGTGTTTCATATTTCATTAACTTTGCCAAATTTATCCCTGCAACTAAACCAGATGCTGCAGATTCAACATATCCCTCTACCCCTGTCATTTGACCAGCAAAGAATAAATCGTCACGCTCAAAATATTGATACGTCGGTTTTAATAAACGTGGAGAATTAATAAATGTATTCCGATGCATTACACCGAAACGAACAATTTCAGCATTTTCCAAGCCGGGAATAAGCTGAATTACTTCTTTTTGTGGACCCCATTTCATATGGGTTTGAAAGCCAACAATGTTATACAATGTTGCGGAACTATTGTCTTGGCGGAGTTGAATGACGGCATATGGTTGCTTACCTGTCCTTGGGTCTTCTAACCCCACTGGTTTCATTGGACCAAATAGAAGTGTCTTCTTTCCTCTTAGAGCGAGTACTTCTATCGGCATACAGCTTTCAAAAAAGATTTCTTTTTCAAATTCTCGTAATGGTACCGTTTCTGCATCGATCAAGGCCGCATAAAACCGGTTAAATTCGTCCTCTGTCATCGGACAGTTTAAATAGGCAGCTTCCCCTTTGTCATAACGGGACTTTAAATATACCTTATCCATATCAATGCTATCTGTTTCTATAATTGGTGCTGCCGCATCATAAAAATATAAATATTCTTCACCTGTTAACTGCCTTAATTCGTGTGCCAAGCCTTCCGTTGTTAGCGGCCCAGTAGCTATGATTGTCGGTCCACTTGGAATCTGATTGACTTCTTCCTGAATGACCGTAACATTTTCATGGTGCTTCACTCTATCTGTCACGAGTGCGGCGAATTCATGGCGATCAACTGCAAGTGCGCCGCCTGCTGGTATTGAACAGTCATCTGCTGAAGAGATAATGACAGAATTTAGTTGGCGCATTTCTTCTTTTAGTACACCGACCGCGTTTGTTAGCGCGTTCGCTCTTAATGAATTACTACAGACTAACTCTGCGAATTGATCCGTATGATGAGCGGGTGTTTGTTTCATTGGGCGCATTTCATATAAGTTAACTTTTATGCCTCGTGTTGCAAGTTGCCAAGCTGCCTCGCTTCCGGCAAGTCCAGCACCAATGACATTAACCTCTGACTGTGCCATTATTGACAGCTCCTTCTATTTAAGCTTCCTCTGAATAGTCACAAGCTATACACTTCACTTGTTTTTTACTCTTTGTCTTTTTCTCAACGAGAATTTCGTCACATTTTGGACAGTTACGGTTAATTGGTTTATCCCATGAAAGAAAGTCGCATTCAGGATACTTATTACAACCGAAAAATAGTCGTCCTCTCTTACTTCGACGTTCAACAACATCGCCATCTTTACATTTAGGACACTTGACACCGATATCCTTTAGAATTGGTTTCGTATTCCGACAGTTTGGAAAGTTAGAGCACGCCATAAATTTACCGAACCGGCCCATTTTGATAACCATCGCATGCCCGCATTTTTCACAGTCTTCACCTGCAGGCTCGTCTTTAATTTCAATTTCTTTCATTTCCTCTTCGGCTACTTCTAATTTTTTTTCGAAATCACCGTAAAAGTCTTCAATTACATTAATCCATTCTAATTTTCCTTCTTCAATTTCGTCTAAATTATTTTCCATTTTTGCTGTGAAATCAACATCGATAATCTCATTAAAAAATTCTGTAAGTGAATCTAATATGATTTCACCAAGCTCGGTCGGTACAAACCTTCGATCCTCTAGTTTAACATAGTTACGCTTTTGAATCGTATCTAATGTAGGTGCATAAGTCGACGGTCTTCCGATTCCTGACTCTTCCATCGTTCTCACGAGACGCGCCTCAGTGTATCGCGGTGGAGGTTGTGTAAAGTGTTGTGTCGGTTCGATATTTTCCGCTGTCACATGACTATTTTCCGTTAAGTCTGGAAGCAAGCGGTTTTCTTCTTTCATCGTATCGTCAGTACCTTCTACATACACTTTCATAAAGCCGGGAAATTTAACAGTTGAACCGGTCGCACGGAATATAACCCCATTATTAGATAAGTCAACTCGCATCGTATCCATAATAGCCGGGGCCATTTGGCTCGCAACAAGACGTTCCCAAATCAATTTGTATAAACGAAATTGATCATTGTTTAAGAACTTTTTGACTTCATTCGGTTTTCTTAATGTTGATGTCGGTCTGATCGCTTCATGTGCGTCTTGCGTATTTTTAGATTGTTTGGAAGTGCTTTTTCCGCCCGGAATATATTCTTTCCCAAATTGGTTTTCAATAAATTGTTTTGTCTCTTCAACTGCGGTGTTGGAGATTCTTGTTGAGTCGGTACGCATATACGTAATTAAGCCGACTGTTTCTTTGCCAATTTCTACCCCTTCATAAAGCTGTTGGGCAATCATCATTGTTTTTCTCGCTCGAAAATTAAGCTTTCTTGCTGCCTCTTGCTGAAGTGATGATGTTGTAAATGGCAATGCGGGATTTCTTCTTCTTTCTCTTTTTTTGACAGAAGTGACAGTGAATTGTTTTCCCTTCATTTGTTGCATTACTTCGTTAACTTCTTGTTCGTTTTTTAAGTCAACTTTTTTTCCTTCTTTTCCATAGAAAGAAGCTTCAAAATTTTGTCCTTGTTCATTAAATAGTGCTTTAATTTTCCAATATTCTTCTGGCTTAAATTGTCGAATTTCCTGTTCCCGCTCAACGATTAACCGTAGTGCAACAGATTGAACTCTCCCTGCGCTAAGCCCCTTTTTAACTTTTTTCCATAATATTGGGCTAATTTTGTAGCCAACAAGGCGATCAAGAATTCTTCTTGCTTGTTGCGCATCAACGAGATCCATATTAATCGATCGTGGCTGTTTAAACGCATCTTTAATGGCATCTTTTGTAATTTCATTAAAGACAACACGACATTTTGAATCTTGGTCAATATTTAAACTGTGGGCCAAATGCCAAGCAATCGCTTCCCCTTCTCGATCAGGGTCAGCTGCAAGATAAACTTTTTTCACTTTTTTTGCTGCATCTTTTAACTCTTTTAAAACGGGCCCTTTTCCACGGATCGTTATATATTTTGGTTCAAAGCGTTTTTCAACATCAACGCCGATCTGACTTCTCGGTAAATCACGAACATGTCCCATTGAAGCTTTCACTTCGTATTTTTTTCCTAAATACTTTTTTATCGTTTTCGCTTTTGCGGGAGATTCAACGATTACTAAGTAATCTTCCATGCTAAAGCTTCTCCCCCTTACTCGTATTTTCAAATCTTCCCTATTATTAAATACTCTTTCATTGTTTGTCAAATAGAAGCTCATTTTCTATATCTTCGGATGACATAACTAACTTAGCACCTTGTTGGATTAAATAATTCGTGCCTTTGCTATTGTTATTTAGTACAGAGCCCGGAATAGCAAAGACTTCCCTGCCTTGTTCCAACGCTTGGTCAGCTGTAATAAGTGAGCCACTTCGTTCTTGTGCTTCAACGACAAGTGTTCCCATTGTCAAGCCACTTATAATCCGGTTACGCAATGGAAATTGCCATTTAGACGGCGGTTGTTTTGGTAGGAATTCTGAAATGATTAAGCCTCTATTAGCAATTTCATTGGCAAGCTGAATATGTTCTTTCGGATAAATCGAACGGAGGCCAGAGCCAAGAACCGCTATCGTTGCGCCACCTTCTTCTAGTGCAAGGCGATGACCAATTGCATCAATACCGTAAGCGAGTCCACTCACGATACACCATCCTTCTCTAATAAGCGGCAACAAAATTTCCTTCATGGTGGGAAGAGCTTTCTGAGTTGGATATCTTGAACCGACGACAGCTAGTGAATTCGATTTTTGAAAAAGCGATAAGTCACCTTCATAAAACAACACTGCTGGTGGATCGTAGATTTGTCTTAACATTGGAGGATATTCGCTGTCAAACCTAGTGATAAATTGATAGGAATGTGTTTCGAGTTGAATTAAATCTTCAAGTGGCTTTCTTAAATCTCGATAAAAATCAGATGCTTGCTTTTCAGTCAACCTAAATTCAGAGAGTAAATCCTTAACATTCATTTCGAAAATAGATTGTAATGTTGGGTCATAGGCAATGAGTCTTTCAACTGTTTTTAAGCCTACTCCCCTACAGCTGGAAATGTGTAAAAGACGTTGGCTTTTTTCAGTCGAATGTTTTTGCATCCTCCTCTTCCCCCCTTATTTTTTCATAGGTTAAAGCGCCTATATTAATGAAGGTATATGAAAAAATAGCTCCTGGAAGGAGCTATTTCATGATGATCAGACTATTTTTCCACTTTATGTGTTATGCATTTTTCTAATAAGTTTTTTTCTTTTAAGACAGAAATTAGCGTTTCACCCATGACAGCTGGTGTTTCCGCTACTTCAATTCCGCACTCATTCATGACACGGATTTTTTCAGCAGCCGTTCCTTTTCCACCGGAAATAATTGCACCAGCGTGCCCCATCCGTTTTCCAGGAGGTGCTGTTTGACCACCGATAAAGCCAACAACTGGCTTCTTCATGTTTTCTTTCACCCACATTGCTGCTTCTTCTTCAGCTGTTCCACCAATTTCACCAATCATGATGACAGCATGAGTGTCGTCGTCATTATTAAAAGCATCTAATACGTCAATGAAGTCCGTTCCATTAATTGGGTCTCCACCAATACCAACTGCTGTTGATTGGCCAATTCCTTCTTGAGAAAGTTGATGTACGGCTTCATATGTTAATGTCCCTGAACGAGATACGACACCAACGTGGCCTTTTTTATGAATGTAGCCAGGCATAATACCAATCTTACATTGCTCTGGCGTGATGACTCCTGGGCAGTTTGGCCCGACCAAGCGAGTCTTTTTACCTTCTAAATAACGTTTTACTTTGACCATGTCAAGCACCGGAATGTGCTCTGTAATACAAATGACGAGATCAAGTTTCGCGTCAGCTGCTTCAATAATAGCGTCAGCCGCAAACGGTGCAGGAACATAAATAACAGATGCATCTGCGCCGGTTTCTTTAACTGCTTCTTCAACTGTGTTAAATACTGGAACACCTTCAACCGTTGTTCCGCCTCTACCAGGTGTTACACCACCGACAATTTTCGTTCCATATTCAAGCATTTCTTTCGTATGAAATGTAGCCGTTGCGCCTGTAATTCCTTGCACAATGACCTTTGTTGACTCATTTATAAAAACACTCATTTTGGCCCCACCTTTCTATTCAACTAAGCTTACGATTTTCTGAGCACCATCAGCCATCGATTCAGCTGCAGTAATATTTAAGCCAGATTCTTGTAAAATTCGTTTTCCTTCGTCTACATTTGTACCTTCTAGACGCACGACTAACGGGATGTCTAATCCTACTTGCTTCGTTGCTTCAACGACTCCTTCAGCGATGACATCACATCTCATAATCCCACCGAAAATGTTAACGTAAATGCCTTTCACATTTTCATCGGACAAAATAATTTTAAAGGCTTCTGTTACTTTTTCTGCAGTAGCACCGCCACCAACATCTAAGAAGTTTGCCGGCTCACCGTTATAATGTTTAATAATATCCATTGTCGACATGGCAAGGCCTGCACCGTTAACCATGCAACCGATGTTTCCGTCAAGCGCGATATAGCTTAGGTCATATTTGGATGCTTCAATTTCCTTCGGATCCTCTTCGTCTAAATCGCGAAGCTCTTGAATGTCCTTATGACGGTATAAAGCATTTTCATCAAAGTTCAACTTAGCATCGAGTGCGATGACGTTCCCGTCACCCGTGACGACGAGTGGATTAATTTCTGCAATCGAGCAATCTTTTTCAACGAACACTTGATACAAACCAAGCATAAATTTCGCTGCTTTATTTATTAATTCTTTTGGAATGTTAATATTAAAAGCTAAACGACGTGCTTGGAATGCTTGAAACCCGATCGCAGGATCAATAACTTCTCTGAAGATTTTTTCAGGTGTTTCTTCTGCAACCGTTTCAATCTCAGTTCCACCTTCTTCTGAGCCCATCATAACGACACGATCAGTTGCACGGTCGATGACAAGTCCTATGTAATATTCTTTCTTAATATCAATGCCTTCTTCAATTAAAAGACGTTTTACTTCTTTTCCTTCTGGGCCAGTTTGCTCAGTGACTAATACTTTTCCGAGCAATTCCTCAGCATATGCTCGAACTTCGTCAAGCGTTTTTGCAATTTTAACTCCTCCCGCTTTACCTCGTCCTCCAGCGTGGATTTGGGCTTTGACGACATATACGTTGGAATCTAAACTCTTTGCAGCTTCAACCGCTTCTTCTGCGGAAAAAGCGACTTTACCGTTCGAAACGGCTACACCATACTGCCGCAAAAGTTCTTTTCCCTGATACTCATGGATATTCATCTCTATTATCCTCCCATTCAATCTACTAATTAAAGCACCATTGTTATTGTATATAAACTTCGACTTGCTTGTCCACCGTAACAAAATAGATTGAGAAGTCAGACTTCGCGTTCATCTTTTTCTTTTTGCTTTTTTTCCTTTTCTTGACGTGCTTTTTCTAAAAGATGAAAGGTGAAAAAGTCTCGTTCAGACATCGTGCGGAAGACACCGAATTCTTCAGCAATTTCTTCGTTGTTTCCAATGATATGTTCTTTATTCTCTGCCAAAGGAAAGACCTCCTCATTTTTTGATTGGCTTTAGTCATATACTATTTATTGTTGCCAACTTGGAGGTGTTTCTTACAGAAAGTTAATCGATATCTTGTTCTAATTTATAAATAAAGGCGAATATTTCTGCGACCGCTTTATATAACTCATCTGGTATCGTTTCATTAATTTCAAGTTCGCTAAGTAACTGTACTAAAGTTTCATCTTCTTGTATTGGAATTTCGTTCTCTAGCGCAAGCTTTATAATTTCCTCTGCGGTCTCTCCACTGCCTTTTGCAACTAGTTTAGGAGCGGCTTGTTCCGATGAATCATACGTAAGGGCTGCTGCTTGTTTTGTTCGTTTATTTTGTCTAGTCATACTTTAAAATCAATCCCTTGATAGTTCTGAACGGTGGATACCTTGCTATATAAGTGTTGGTTGGACTGCTTATTTGCTTCTAATTGTGGGCTCCATTTTAAAGATGATAGTGTATAGCCAACACGCTGTAGGCGGACTTTAAGTGCTTGCGAAAATGGATTTATCGTTTGGGTTGGTATATCCCGTTCATTGTAAATTGTAATCGCAATGATTCGATTTTGAATTTGCACATCGATTATCGTTTCGTCTAACTTTTTTAATTGTAAATAAAATAATATCCGACAAAAATCAGGGTCAACTTGTCCGTTTTTTTGTTTACTTTGAAAGTGTAGCACCGCATCCTCTTGTCCGAGTTGTTCGGGGAGAGGAAGTTGTAACAATAACTGAAGCACTGACTCATCTTGTTTGCTGAGTAACTGTTGACCCGTTATTCGGTGTATCGTTTCTTGAACGAGTTGTTTTGTTTGTGGTCCAAGCTGCTCTTGTGCTAATGCTAGCAAAATAGGTTTCAACTCACTCTGTACGTTTAACCCTTTGTTTGCAACCTGACCGCTTAACACTTTCCATGCTGTTTGCTCATACTGTAGACCTAGACTTGTTAATAATTGTTTTATTGGAGATTGCAAAACGGCTTCCCCATGTTGATTCGTTAACGCAGTGCTTCCCCCACTATTCATTGACCACATTTTGATTATATTTTGAAGTTGAGTTTGAAAATGCTTTGTCTGATTAAAGTTTTGCTTGTCGGATGCAAGAGAGTGGATAATTTGATGAAGTTGTGCTTTTAACGATTGATCAGTATATAAAAAATTTTTTATTGAATGAAATACTTGCGACTGTAAAGGTAAATTTCTCGTTATCATCACTTTTAAAACTTCAAAGCCTTGCTCAAAGGACGTGTTGTGCATTAAAGAGCTAGCTGTTTGTAGCATTGACTTTGTAAAGGGGATGCCCGCTTCTTGCAAATTCATGACGAGTCGTGAATTTCCCGCTGTGTTCGGTATCCCTAGTTGTCGTAAAAGAGTTGTAACTGGTTTTTCGGAATGGCTACTAGTTTCTTTTTGAGGTGAGGATAACACTTGTAAAACTGGAGTTTCAGCTGTACTTTTGACATAAAACCAATAGTGAGAACCTGCTTGTAATGGGGCTTCTAATTTTGCAATTATTTGCGTGTTTGCAATCTCGATTTGGGCTATGTCATTTGGCATTAATTTCAAAACCCGTCCGTGAAAAATTTGCCCTTCCCGAAAGTTTGGAGTTTGCCCTTGATTCCCTTGATATTCCAACGCTTTTAGTCTCAGTTGAGCTTGAATTGAATTCATTGAATTTCACTCCATTTATCTCTACCAAGCCTGGCAACAGGTGAAAATGAATAGCGGTGCTCTTGTGTAGCCCCGAATTTTTTTAATGCGATTAGATGCTCCTTCGTTCCATAACCGACATTACGTTCAAATCCATATTGTGGGTACGTTTCTGCTAATTGTTTCATGATTTCGTCTCTTTTGACTTTAGCAATGATTGATGCAGCAGCGATTGAAATGCTCTTTTGATCTCCTTGAGTGATTGAAGTTTGTTGGACAGGTATGGAGAGCTTCATCGCATCAATTAATACGTGATCGATAGTTTCTGAACACGACTGAATAGCTTGGCTCATTGCCATTTTTGTTGCCCTATAAATATTATATTTATCTATTTTCTCCGGCGTAATGATTCCGATTCCAACTGTGGCTTTTTGGCTAATTTGTTCACTAAGTGCTTCTCTCCGTCTTGCGCTAAGTCGCTTTGAATCGTATAAACCTAAAATAGGCTCATTTGGTAAGATGACACAAGCAGCCACAACAGGACCAGCTAGACAACCTCGACCAACTTCATCGACTCCTGCAATCCATGTTTTCCCTTCACTTTTTAACTTTCTTTCATATGTAGACATTTTCTCATAGCGGTCAAATTCAGCTTGTCGTCTTTCTCGCTGCTTTTGGACTCTTCTATAAAGCTGCTGTACGCCTTTTCTTTTATCGGCGCGTAATTGCTTAATTAACTCATCTGAGGAGGATTGACTGACAAGCTGCTCAATTTCTTTAATTGACATTTCTTTTAAAATCACGAAAAATCACCTGGCTCTTCAAGTGTAATGGATCCGAGCTTTTGCGAGCGGAATTCTCTTAACAGCATTTCAGCAGTGCGTTCATAATCTACGTAGCCACCACTCATTAAGAACCCTCGTTTCGTTGCAATTGCTTCTAGAAGGTCAACTGGATCTTCCACCAACTCATGTAGCTTATATCTTGTTTTTAAATTATGTGGATAATGAATGCGTAAATAATCTAATAAAAATAAGGCGATATCTTGAAAGTCGAGAAGGTCATCTTTAATCGCACCAGTCGCCGCCAAACAGTAGCCCGTGCGTTTATCTTCGAATTTCGGCCATAATATACCTGGGGTATCTAGCAGTTCTAACTCCTTACCAACCTTAATCCATTGCTGCTGTTTTGTAATCCCAGGTCTGTCGCCTACTTTTGCAATTCTCTTATTTGCTAACCGGTTGATAAACGTAGACTTACCTACATTAGGAATGC
>DKGN01000090.1 GCA_002453275.1 Caryophanales bacterium UBA6769 | reverse complement strand
CTTCATGCCTTATTCTTTAAAATCAGACTGTGCTTTCAGTCATTCGATTATTTTTAAACGCTGTTGATTGTAGCGGAGGGCAGTCGACTTTCGCAGGCATGGATTGGGTTTCCACTACAATCAACCTCTACATTAGAAAATAGAATGTTGCGTCTGAAATCCAAAGCGCAAAGATTAGCGGAGAAAATACACGTAGACTCCTGTGGGAATTAAAGGCAACGGTGAGACCCCACAGTGAGCGAAGCGAACGAGGAGGCTCACCAGCCGCCCACGGAAAGCGAAGTGTATTTTCGGAGCGGTTCACGCTTACCTTTAATTTCAAGTTACCGAACAGTTTATACATATTATGATATTATGTATAAATATCAATAAGAAGATAAGTAACAAACAACTCCCGCTGCATAATGAAAGCGGGGGTTTTCATCACTTTTATTTAGAACGAGGAGAGTTACACGTGAATAAAAAAGCCGTACCAACATTAGTTAAAGATGAAAAGTTAATTGAAAAGCGACGGAATCAAATGATCAAATCTGCGGTATCGTTATTTACAAAAAAAGGATTCCATAAAACAACAACCCGTGAAATTGCTGAAGAAGCAGGCTTTAGCATTGGGACTCTGTATGAGTACATTCGTCAAAAAGAAGATATATTGTACCTCGTTTGTGACTCTATTTATGAACGCTTTTGTAGTAGTATGGAAGCGGAAGTAGACAAAGGAGGGAATAGCGATGCATTGTTGGACAGATCAATCCGGGCATATTTTATGTTAATCGATGACATGCAAGATGAAATGCTCGTCATGTATCAAGAATTAAAATCGTTATCTAAAGAAAGCTTGCCATATGTCTTAAAAAAAGAATTACTGTTGACATCGATTTTTGAGGATTTGATCACCCGCTGTGTCGATGAAAATATATATGAATTAACCCAAGCAGAAATAAAAGTATTTGCCCATAACATTTTAGTCTTAGGGCAGACGTGGTCCTTCCGAAGATGGGCACTTCATTCTGAATATACAATAGAGGAATACATCGAGCTACAAATGAATTTTTTAAAATTGGAGAAGAAAATCCCGATCCAAAGCTCTTCATAAACTAGCGCTCGAACGGATTAGTGGAAGCTTGGTGACAATAAGGTTAGATCTAATTTGCAAAAGATTGTAAGTCCCCGATTCATATCCACATCACGAGTGTGCAAGTGAGGCTTCATCCATTATTTATGTGGAGGGATGACAGTGAAAAGCAAATCAGTTTATTCTCCAACACATCACGTTCGTTTTGTTACAGCTTCAAGCTTATTTGACGGTCACGATGCATCAATTAATATTATGCGTCGGATTTTGCAGGCGAGTGGAGCCGAAGTGGTTCATCTTGGGCATAATCGCTCCGTTGATGAAATCGTGCAAGCTGCAATTCAAGAAGATGTCCAAGGGATTGCAGTATCCTCTTACCAAGGTGGACATCTAGACTTTTTTAAATACATGTATGATTTACTTCAAGAGAACAATGCCGCACACATCCGAATTTTTGGTGGCGGTGGTGGTGTGATTATCCCGAGAGAACGGAAGGAGCTTCACAATTACGGAATTACGAAAATATTCTCACCAGAGGACGGTCGGAAGTTAGGTTTACAAGGTATGATTAATGACATGCTTGTGGAATGTGACTTTTCAACTGTTGACGAAAAGATTAATACTCATATACAAGGATTGACATTGAAAAACGCTCGTGCGCTCGCCAAAGTCATAACGTACGTTGAAGAAACGGACGATGAGGCGGGGCGTAAGGAGACGATAGAAAAATTAAAAGAAATAAAAGCGCATACACCAATTCTCGGTATTACAGGCACAGGTGGAGCAGGGAAAAGCTCGTTAACAGATGAACTTGTGCGTCGCTTTTTACATGAGCTTCAATCGTTATCGATTGCGATTATCTCTGTTGATCCGACGAGACAAAAAACAGGTGGTGCACTATTAGGCGATAGGATTCGAATGAATGCGATCTATGACGGACGTGTCTACATGCGGAGCCTTGCAACACGCCATTCAAAGTCTGAATTATCTGAATCAACCGATGATATTCTTACCGTCGTTAAAGCAGCAAACTTTGATCTCATCATCGTAGAAACGAGTGGAATTGGCCAAGGTAATGCAGATATTGTTAATCTAGCTGACATCTCGCTTTATGTGATGACGAGTGAATTTGGTGCCCCGACCCAGCTTGAAAAAATTGAAATGCTCGACTTTGCCGATATTATTGCTATAAATAAGTTTGAAAAACGCGGATCACAAGATGCACTTCAAGCTGTGAAGAAACAATACCAACGCAATCATGAGCTTTTTCACGTTCCAAGCGATGAGATGCCAGTGTACGGAACGATTGCTAGTCAGTTCAATGATGCAGGCACAAATATATTGTTCAAAGCTATTGTTAACTTATTCAATGAAAAATGTGAACTGAATTGGCAAACGAATATTGATGCAATCGCCGAAATTGGACAACAAAATGTCATCATTCCTTCAGAACGAATCAATTATTTAAATGAAATTGCTTCAACAGTTCGTGACTACCATACAGAAACAGAAAAGCAAGCTGAAATTGCCTGCGATTTATATCAACTCGATGGAACGCTCAATATGTTATTGGAACGAGAAACAACTTGTGACTCAATAGCATTGCTTCGAACAATCAAGTCAGAAAAGGAAGCTACGCTTTCCATTGAATCAAAAGCTTTGCTCGCGAATTGGAACGAATTAAAAGCAACTTACAAAGCAGATACGTACGTGACGAAAATTCGGGATAAGGAAATTGTTACAAATCTAAAAGTAACGAGCTTATCGGGCTTGTCGATTCCGAAGGTGAGTCTCCCAACTTATTCGGATTGGGGAGAACTTCTCCGTTGGCAACGAAAAGAAAATGTCCCAGGTCGTTTCCCTTTTACAGCAGGTGTCTTTCCATTTAAACGTGAAACAGAGGATCCGAAGCGGCAATTTGCTGGTGAAGGAACACCAGAACGGACGAATCGTCGGTTACATTACTTATCACAAGATGATGAAGCAAAGCGACTTAGCACGGCATTTGATTCAGTTACATTGTACGGAGAGGACCCGGACAGACGCCCTGATATTTACGGAAAGGTCGGAGAAAGTGGAGTTAGTGTGTGTACACTTGACGATATGAAAAAGCTGTACGCAGGCTTCGATCTTATTGACCCCTCAACATCTGTATCGATGACGATCAATGGTCCGGCTCCGATTATACTTGCTATGTTTTTGCAGACTGCAATTCAACAGCAAGTAGATAAGTTTACGGACACCTACGCTCGCCAACCAACGGACAAGGAACAGGCTGACATTCGTGCGAAGACACTCGCAACTGTAAGGGGAACAGTCCAAGCAGATATTTTAAAAGAAGATCAAGGTCAAAATACATGTATTTTTTCAACTGAATTCGCTTTAAGAATGATGGGTGATATCCAACAATATTTCATTGACAATCAAATTAAAAATTACTACTCCGTTTCGATCTCGGGCTACCATATTGCTGAAGCAGGCGCAAATCCAATTTCACAACTTGCCTTCACGTTAGCGAATGGATTGACGTATGTCGAATATTATTTAAGTCGTGGCATGAACATCGATGATTTTGCACCAAACTTATCCTTTTTCTTTAGCAATGGTCTTGATCCTGAATATACGGTGATTGGTCGTGTCGCTCGGCGAATTTGGGCGGTCGTCATGCGCGAAAAATATGGAGCAAATGAACGAAGCCAAAAATTAAAATATCACATTCAGACATCTGGACGCTCGCTTCATGCACAAGAAATGGCATTTAACGATATTCGTACCACATTGCAAGCCTTAATGGCGATGTATGACAATTGTAACTCTTTGCATACGAATGCTTATGATGAAGCGATCACGACACCGACAGAAGAATCTGTGAGGCGAGCGATGGCGATTCAGCTTATCATATCGAAGGAGCTCGGTCTAGCGAAAAATGAGAATTCACTTCAAGGCTCGTTCATTATTGAGGAACTGACAGACTTAGTTGAAGAGGCTGTATTGCTTGAATTGGAACGGTTAAATGATAGAGGTGGTGTTCTTGGGGCGATGGAAACACAATACCAACGTAGCAAAATTCAAGAAGAGTCAATGTATTATGAATCTCTAAAGCATGCGGGCACACTTCCGATCATCGGTGTAAACACGTACCGAAGTCCTCATGCGGCAGTCGAGGAAGATGACGACTTAGCACTCATCCGGGCAACTAAGGAAGAAAAGGAAACGCAGCTACGCAATGTAGAACAATTTAAAAATAAAAACAAAGTGCACGTCACCGAAGCTATCCACCGCTTGCAAGCGGTCTCCTTACGAGGTGGAAATATCTTTGCAGAATTAATGAACACAGTTCAAGTTGCCAGCCTCGGGCAAATTACGCATGCTCTTTATGAAGTCGGTGGGAAATACCGTAGAAACATGTAAAAAAATCATTATATTTTTCCTCCTTTTGCCAAATAAATGAAGCAGATTTTCACGAATTCACAGATCCGAAAAAATATTTGTTTTATCTATAGCATAAAGAGGTGAATTTTGTTTATAATGATTGGTATGATTTTCTAAAGAGAAGAAAGGGAGTGCCTCTATGTCGCTTATCGAAAAATTAACAAAAGAGGAAATAACTGAAACGCCGATGATTGATATTATGTATCATTACTTACGCGATGAACGACAGCCGGTTGACTTTTATACACTGATGGATAAAATTGCGGAATATAAAGGCTGGACTAAAAAGCAAAAAGAAAGTCGTCTCGTTCAAGCCTATACAGACATGAACATTGATGGTCGCTTTGTAGCCTTAGGTGACAATCAATGGGGACTCAAAGGTTGGTATCCTGTTGAACAAACTGATGAGGAGCTAGTAACGACAATTAAACCGAAAAAGAAGAAAAAGAAAAAAGAAGATGATTTTGATGATTACGATGAACTAATCGTTGAGGAAGAGCTTGAAGTTTTCGAAGATGAAGTCGATGTTGAAGACGAAGAGGACGAAGAAGAAAAAGACGACGATGAAACATTGAAGTCAGAGGAAGACGAGGACATCGAAGATCTTGATGAAGACCTTGATGTTGATGAGCTTGATGAAGAAGGAAAACTCATCGATGAAGAATACGAAATGGACGATGAAGAGGAAGAAGAGGAACAATAATTTCAACTCTTGACAGATGAACGAGTAATCGTTAAGATCATTTTTGGGCTTCACGATTGATTATACAATTGATTTCACTTTACAGTTCAAACAAAAGCGCCCCACGTACGTTCGGGTGCCGCTTTTGTTTTTTTATTTTACTGAGTCATTATTTAATCAGTTGGGGAAATCCTAAGTATAGAGGGGGCAAGCAACTCATGAAAACAAAATACATCTTTGTTACTGGTGGTGTCGTTTCCTCTCTAGGAAAAGGCATTACAGCTGCATCATTAGGTCGATTGTTAAAAAACCGAGGATTAAAAGTTACCATCCAAAAGTTTGACCCTTACATTAACGTTGACCCCGGTACGATGAGTCCGTACCAACACGGGGAAGTATTTGTCACGGAAGACGGAGCGGAAACCGATCTTGACCTAGGGCATTATGAACGGTTTATTGATATTAATTTAACGAAATACAACAATATTACGACAGGGAAAGTATATTCTGCTGTCTTGAAGAAGGAACGTCGCGGTGACTACTTAGGAGCGACTGTTCTAGTCATTCCCCACATCACGAACGAAATTAAAGAGCAAGTGTTTCGTGCAGGTCGCGAATCAAAATCTGACGTCGTCATTACGGAAATTGGTGGCACCGTTGGGGACATCGAAAGCTTGCCTTTTTTAGAAGCCATTCGGCAAATTAAAAGCGACGTTGGGATTGAAAATGTGCTTTACATACATTGCACCTTGATCCCTTATTTACGGGCTGCTGGAGAGCTCAAAACGAAGCCGACTCAGCATAGTGTCAAAGAGCTTCGCAGTCTTGGTATTCAGCCGAACGTTATCGTCGTCCGAACGGAGATGCCTGTTCCGCAAGACATGAAGGATAAAATTGCGCTCTTTTGTGATATTGATCCGAAGTCAGTCATTGAAGCAAATGATGCTGATACGCTCTATCAAGTCCCACTTGATTTACAGGCACAACATTTAGATCAAATTGTTTGTGATCATTTGAAATTAGATTGCCAAGAAGCAGAAATGAGTGAATGGAAAGAACTCGTTGAGAAAGTGACGAACCTTACTCACACTACAAAAATTGCCCTCGTCGGAAAATACGTCTCACTCCAAGATGCGTACTTGTCCATCGTTGAGGCATTGAAGCATGCGGGCTATTCCCATGATACAGATATAGAAATTGATTGGGTTGATTCCGAACAAGTCACGAGGGAGAATGCTCACGAATATTTACGAGAAGCTGATGGGATTATCGTTCCAGGTGGCTTCGGTGACAGGGGCGTCGAGGGGAAAATAGAAGCTATTCGTTACGCACGCGAAAACAACGTTCCTTTTTTCGGTATTTGCTTAGGAATGCAGTTGGCGACGGTTGAGTTCGCTAGGAATGTATTGAAGCTTGATGGCGCTCATTCTTCAGAAATTAACCAAAAGACACCTCACCCAATTATTGATTTGCGTGCCGACCAGCAAGGAGTGGAAGATTACGGTGGTACATTACGATTAGGCGTTTATCCTTGCAAAGTGAAGCGAGGAACAAAAGCATTCACGGCTTACGAAAGTGAAGAAGTGTATGAACGCCATCGTCATCGTTATGAATATAACAATGACTATCGTAGTCAGATGGAAGAGGCTGGTTTATCGTTTTCAGGTACAAGCCCTGAAGGGGATCTCGTTGAAATCATCGAATTGAACGATCACCCATGGTTTGTTGGTTCTCAGTTTCATGCAGAATTCAAATCACGCCCAACAAAACCGCATCCACTGTTTGAAGACTTCGTCTCTGCCTCATTAAAGTTAAAAAAATAATCTAATCATCATAGCAAAAAAACATGGGCTCGCTTAAAAGCCCATGTTTTTTATACGGCACGCATGTACATACAGAAAATGGACTACACATGACGAATGTTAACAGCTTCTACCCAACTTCTTATGAAGAAACCCTCAGTCTCGAACCTACAGCTCGAGATAAAAATCTTCCTTCTCCGCGTCTACTAATTTCATGAAAATTTGGCAGGAATTGAAAGGTCTTTAGCGAATATAGTCAATTATAACCCTATTGAAAGACTCGTTTATGATGGCACATGCACACAAGTAGACAACTTTTTGCGATTTTTTGAATCCTCCTCAATTCCATGAACAAGCAAAGTATGAAAGGTATGATCGAATACTTTATTACATATATACGGAATAAGAACTGAAGCAATCGTTATTGGAAGATACGCAATTTAGAGACAAAGGAAAGCTCACAGATGAAACGAGGTGAAAAATGAATAAAAAGGTTCTAGTTGTTGATGATCAAGCTGGGATTCGTATATTGTTAAATGAAATTTTGCAAAAAGAGGGATATGAAGCGTATTCTGCAGCAAATGGGGAAGAAGCATTAAAAATCGTAAGCGAAAAAGTTCCAGATTTAGTCATTTTAGATATGAAAATCCCTGGAATGGATGGCATTGAAATTTTAACGCGTATTAAAGCAAAAAATGCTGACATTAAAGTGATGATCATGACAGCTTATGGAGAGTTGAACATGATCAATGAAGCGATGGAGATCGGTGCAGTCTCCTATTTTCTAAAGCCTTTTGACATTAACGAGATTAGGCAATCCATTCGGATGGAATTGTGCTAAACTTTTCGTCCTGTCTTTAAATTATGCTATACTTAAACCTATAATTAATTGATACATAATGACATAGGAGGATTTGAACGATGTCTTTAGTCTCCATGAAAGATATGCTAGAAAAGGCCAAGGCAGAAGGATATGCTGTTGGTCAATTTAATTTGAATAATCTTGAATTTACACAAGCGATTTTACAAGCAGCAGAAGAAGAACAATCACCACTTATTTGTGGTGTATCTGAAGGTGCTGCTCGCTACATGGGTGGGTTTAAACTTGTTGTCGACATGGTGAAAGCATTAATGAAAGAATACGATGTGACCGTTCCAGTCGCGATTCATCTCGACCATGGGTCAAGCTTTGAGAAGTGTGTTGAAGCGATTCATGCTGGATTTTCATCCGTCATGATTGACGGCTCACATCTTCCTCTAGAAGAGAACATTCAACTAACGAAACGGGTCGTTGACGTTGCACATGCTGTCGGTGTTTCTGTCGAAGCAGAACTTGGACGGATCGGAGGGCAAGAAGATGATCTCGTCGTTGATGATGCAGAAGCAATGTATGCAATTCCGAGCGAATGTGAAGAGCTTGTAAGAAAAACAGGTGTTGATTGCTTCGCGCCTGCTCTCGGTTCCGTACACGGTCCTTATAAAGGAGAACCGAATCTTGGGTTCGATCGGATGGAAGAAGTGATGAAGCTTACAGGTGTTCCTCTCGTTCTTCACGGAGGTACGGGCATTCCTACGAAAGATATTAAGCGAGCGATTTCACTCGGTTCCGCTAAAATTAACGTCAACACCGAAAATCAAATTTCATCTTCTCAAGCCGTTCGTAAAGTGTTGGCAGAAAATCCAGATCTTTACGATCCAAGAAAATATTTAGGTCCTGCACGTGAAGCGATTAAGGAAACAGTTAAAAGCAAAATGCGTGAGTTTGGTTCCTCTAACCGAGCCTAATTACCGATCCGCCTTGAATAGGCGGGTCTTCCTTCAACATAAAATAATACGCGATACGTGAGGTGCTATGCGAAATGAAATTTTTTATAGACTCAGCCAATCTAGATGACATTAAAGAAGCGAATGCACTCGGGATTCTCGCAGGTGTGACGACAAACCCTTCACTCGTTGCAAAAGAGAACGTAGACTTCCATGAAAGACTACGGGAAATTACGAGCATCGTAAAAGGATCGGTCAGTGCAGAAGTCATTTCTACAGATGCAGAAGGCATGATCGCCGAAGGCGAACAATTAGCTTCAATTGCCCCAAACATTACTGTAAAAGTGCCGATTACGACAGAAGGCTTAAAGGCAGTCAAAGCCCTTTCTGACAAGAACATTAAGACGAATGTCACACTCATCTTTTCCGTAAACCAAGCATTGCTTGCAGCGCGTGCAGGGGCTACGTACGTATCTCCATTTTTAGGTCGATTAGATGATATCGGTCAGGAAGGGATTCCACTTATTCGTGACATTGCTGATTTATTCGCAATCCATCAAATCAAGACAGAAATCATTGCAGCGTCAATTCGTCATCCAATCCACGTAACCGAAGCAGCCCTGAACGGTGCACACATTGCAACAATTCCACTAAACGTGATTAGCCAATTACTTACACATCCACTAACAGATCAAGGGTTAGAAAAGTTTTTAGCGGATTGGGAAAAGGCACAAAAAAAATAAACGATTGGATAGAAGACCGCATGTTTGCAAAAATATGGAAATTAACACATGAATTTCTCAAAATAGGTAAGAATAAGACTACTGAATTCTGTTCACTTTGTAACGGCATCAGTTTCCAACATGAAGAAAGGGGACCATTATGGAAAAGCTAATGATCGAAGGTGGCCATCCTTTGCAAGGAAAAGTAGAGATTAGCGGAGCTAAAAATAGTGCGGTCGCCCTTATTCCTGCAGCAATTCTTGCTGATTCAACTGTCGTGATCGATCATTTGCCGAACATATCTGATGTTTGGATTTTAAGCGAATTGCTAAAAGAAATCGGTGGCGAAGTTTCCCTTGAAGAGAACAAGCTTACAGTAGATCCTGCGAAAATGATCTCAATGCCACTTCCAAATGGGAACGTGAAAAAGCTACGCGCATCCTATTATTTAATGGGTGCAATGCTTGGTCGTTTCAAGAAAGCAGTTATCGGCTTGCCAGGAGGCTGTAATTTAGGGCCACGTCCAATTGATCAACATATTAAAGGCTTTCAAGCACTTGGTGCATCGGTGACAAATGAGCAAGGAGCCATTTATTTACGGGCAGATGAACTCGTCGGTGCAAAGATTTATTTAGATGTCGTCAGCGTCGGCGCTACGATCAACATTATGCTAGCAGCCGTTCGTGCGAAAGGAAGGACGGTTATCGAAAATGCCGCCAAGGAGCCCGAGATTATAGATGTTGCAACATTGTTGACGAGCATGGGTGCAAAAATTAAAGGTGCCGGAACAGATGTGATCCGGATCGACGGAGTCGAACAGCTTCACGGCTGCTATCATTCGATCATCCCCGATCGAATTGAAGCTGGTACATATATGATTATGGCAGCGGCAACAGGAAAAGAAGTCATCATTGATAACGTCATCTCTCAGCATTTAGAGTCGCTCATCGCTAAGCTTCGGGAAATGGGTGTTCATATCGAAACATACGAAGACTATGTCATCGTAAGCAAAAATGAAGACTTGCAAGCCATCGATGTCAAAACACTCGTGTATCCTGGTTTCCCAACAGACTTACAGCAACCATTTACATCATTTTTAACGGCAGCAACAGGAACGAGCATCGTAACCGATACAATTTATTCTGCGCGATTTAAGCATATTGATGAATTGCGTCGCATGGGTGCAAAAATCAAAGTTGAAAGTAGCTCCGCGATCATTACAGGTCCTACGAAGCTTGAAGGGGCAAAAGTTAAAGCGAGCGACTTACGAGCAGGCGCAGCACTTATCGTCGCGGGACTCATGGCAGAAGGAACGACAGAAATTTATGGACTTGAGCACGTTGACCGAGGATATGAACAACTTATCGATAAATTAACGATACTTGGCGCTCATGTGTGGAGAGAAAAAATGTCGCCAGAAGAGCAAGAAGCTCACGTCAAAAGTTTGTAGGAGAGAGATAATGGAAAGACAATTAACATTGGATATTGCACGTGTAACAGAAGCAGCTGCTATTTCATCAGCGACATGGTTTGGAAAAGGAAAAAAAGACGATGCAGATGAAGCGGCGACAACAGCAATGAGGAATGTTTTTGATACGATTCCGATGGAAGGAATCGTCGTCATTGGTGAAGGTGAAATGGACGAGGCGCCAATGCTTTACATCGGTGAAAAGCTAGGATCAGGCAACGGTCCAAAGGTCGACATTGCAGTTGATCCGCTTGAAGGAACAAGCATCGTTGCAACAGGTTCAGCAAATGCACTTGCCGTCGTAGCAATTGCAGAGAGAGGTCAATTACTGCACGCCCCTGACATGTATATGCACAAAATTGCCGTCGGTCAGGAAGCTGTTGGACAAGTCGATATCAATGCTTCTGTCGCAGACAACTTACGAGCAGTCGCAAAAGCAAAAAACAAAGATATCGAAGATGTCGTCGCAACAGTCCTTCTTCGCGATCGCCATGCAAAGCTTATTGAAGACATTCGTGAGGCTGGCGCAAGAATTAAATTAATTACCGACGGTGACGTTGCAGCTGCAATTAATACAGCTTATGCAGGAACAGATGTCGATATTTTATTCGGACAGGGAGGGGCTCCAGAAGGTGTGCTAGCTGCTGTGGCAATGAAATGCCTCGGAGGTGAGCTCATAGGAAAGTTAGCACCTCAAACCGAAGAAGAAATCAATCGTTGCAAAGCGATGGGTATTGCTAACATTGAGCAAGTATTCCGAACCGACGATCTCGTAAAAGGAGACGACGCAATCTTTGCCGCTACAGGAGTAACAAATGGTGAACTCGTGAAGGGTGTTCACTTCTCTGGGAATTACATCGAAACAGAAACCCTCATTATGAGTGCAAAGTCAGGTACCATTCGAAAAATTGCTACCCAGCATAACGTACAGAAAAACTGAAATATAGTTATGGATTTTAAGTAAATTGGGTACACTTGCTAACGTAGCCGTTTCCCGCTATATTTAGTGGGAACGCTTTAACCTCTCATGCTTCTAAATTCTGCTTCAATTTCAACAACCCCAAGCAAAAGTATAGCTTTGAAAAAATTAAATAAAGAGTGGTGTCATAATGGGAGTAAATCTATCAGAATTGGAAAATATGAAACTGAAAGATCTGTATGAACAGGCGAAAAAATACAAAGTATCGTACTACAGCAAATTAAATAAAAAAGAACTTATATTTTCTATTTTAAAAGCACAAGCTGAACAAGACGGACTTTTATTTATGGAAGGAATATTGGAAATTATTCCGAACGAAGGCTTTGGTTTTTTACGCCCGATTAATTATTCACCGAGTATGGAAGACATTTATATTTCTGCTTCACAAATTCGCAGATTTGATTTAAGAAACGGAGACAACGTTTCCGGTAAAGTACGTCCCCCGAAAGAGAATGAACGGTATTACGGATTGCTTCACGTTGAAGCAGTGAATGGAGAAGAACCTGAGTCAGCAAAAGATCGCGTTCACTTTCCTGCCCTCACACCTTTATACCCTGAACGAAAAATAAACCTAGAAGTCGAACCGAACAAAATCTCTACACGGATTATGGACATGATTGCACCAGTAGGATTTGGTCAAAGAGGTCTCATCGTAGCCCCGCCAAAAGCTGGGAAAACGATGCTCCTTAAAGAAATTGCCAATAGTGTTTCTGTTAATCATCCTGAAGCAGAGCTTATCGTATTATTAATTGATGAGCGACCTGAAGAAGTAACTGATATTGAGCGATCTGTAAAAGGCGATGTCGTGCATTCGACCTTTGATGAAACGCCAGAAAACCATATAAAAGTTGCCGAGCTCGTCCTCGAGAGAGCGATGCGCCTCGTCGAACATAAAAAAGACGTCATCATTTTACTTGATAGTATAACGAGATTAGCGCGAGCGTTTAACTTAGTCATCCCTCCGAGCGGAAGAACCCTTTCAGGTGGAATTGATCCAGCAGCCTTTCACCGTCCGAAACGATTTTTCGGTGCAGCACGAAACATTGAAGAAGGAGGAAGCTTAACGATTTTAGCGACCGCACTCGTTGACACAGGCTCACGTATGGATGATGTCATTTACGAGGAATTTAAAGGGACAGGCAATATGGAACTCCACCTTGACAGACGCCTAGCGGAACGACGCATATTTCCAGCCATTGATATTACACGTTCGGGCACAAGAAAAGAAGAACTTCTGCTACCGAAAAATGAATTGGATATACTCTGGGCGATGCGGAAAACGATGGATGGCTCGCTAGAATTTGTTGAACATTTCCTAAAACGACTAAAAGAAACAAAAACGAACGAAGAATTTTTTGAGCGATTTGAAAAAGATAAAAGCGGAGACTAACAAATAACACTAGCTTAACCAAGTGTTATTGAAAAGATAGCACTTGCGATTTTTTTTTCACGCTGTTATAATTCTTCTGTACGTTTAAGTAAACTCTGGATTTTTTGAAATTCAGGGCGGAAGGAGTTGAACGTGATGAAAACTGGTATTCATCCGAAGTATCAAAAAGTAAAAGTGACTTGTTCATGTGGGAATGAATTTGAAACAGGCTCAGTAAAAGAACAGCTACGTGTTGAAATGTGTTCAGAATGCCACCCATTTTATACAGGTCGTCAAAAATTTGCTGATGCAGGTGGTCGTGTGGACCGCTTTAAGAAAAAATATAATCTCGAATAAGCCATTTGAAAAAACTCTCCTAACAGAGAGTTTTTGTCATTAATGGTATAAACAAGCACCTATAATTCTCCATGACTCGGACACCTTAACGGATAAGGGGAGGTGTCTATTCATGAAACGAATGGTACTCACCGGCACTTTGGTTGCGATGCTTGCTGCCTGTACAAATCCATCGCCTCCACAAGCCGACACAGACCAAAAGCCGATGAGAGATCAGTTTTTTGGTGTAGGTCCAATCAATTATAAATGGACACAAAGCGGGGAAGGCGTTCGTTACAATTCTGATATGAACCAAAATCCGCAAAGCATTAGAAACCTCTCTGCTTCAAAACAGTCGATTAGCGACGACCAAGATAAAATCCGTCACCTTGTGAAAGTGGAAAGCAAATTCGAGCCAGGTATGGTCGCGATAGTCGGTAATCGCGCCTACGTTCAAGTGAATCCTCCTCGTTCGATGTCACAAGATGACATCGACACCCTTCACGACAAAATTCAAAAGGCTATGCCCCGCTATACGATTCGGATTATGGTGAACGGATAAGAATGAATCATTGCCTCAACGAAACCGTTGAGGCAATTGTTATTCTTCCAGTATTGTGTAAAAAAGCCTTCATATTATATAATAGGACTGTTACATGATTTGTTGATGCAATAGATTGGAGTGGAATAGCAGTGTATGAACGCTTACAAGCGCTTGAAGACCGTTATGAAGAATTGAACCTTCTCTTAAGTGATCCCGATGTCCTCACGGATCCAGAGAAATTGAAAGATTATTCGAAAGAACAATCAGACTTAGAAGATACAGTTCAAGTATACCGTGATTATAAACAAGTGAAAGATGAGCTTGACGATGCAAAATCGATGCTCACAGAAAAATTGGATGACGACATGCACGACATGGTCAAAATGGAAATTGATGAACTTGAAGAACAAGAAGAAGACCTTACGGAACGATTGAAAGTATTGCTTTTACCAAAAGATCCGAACGATGAAAAGAACGTCATCGTTGAAGTTCGGGGAGCTGCTGGTGGCGATGAAGCGGCTCTTTTTGCTGCTGATCTATATCGTATGTACAGCCGCTATGCAGAAATGCAAAATTGGAAAACTGAAATCATTGAAGCGACATACACAGAAATTGGTGGCTATAAAGAAATTATTTTCATGATTAATGGTAAAGGTGCATATTCCCGTATGAAATATGAAAATGGCGCCCACCGAGTCCAACGTGTTCCCCAAACGGAATCGGGCGGTCGAATCCATACGTCTACCGCAACGGTTGCCGTTCTTCCTGAAGCAGAGGAAGTTGAAGTAGATGTTCATGAAAAAGACATTCGCGTAGACACATTCGCCTCGAGCGGTCCAGGAGGCCAGAGCGTGAATACGACGATGTCAGCTGTTCGGTTAACACACGTGCCAACAGGGATTGTCGTCTCGTGTCAAGACGAAAAATCACAAATTAAAAACAGGGAAAAAGCGATGAAAGTATTGCGAGCACGCATTTATGATAAATACCAACAGGAAGCCCAAGACGAATATGATGCAACGAGAAAATCAGCCGTTGGAACAGGGGATCGTTCTGAACGTATTCGAACATACAACTTTCCGCAAAACCGTGTCACTGATCATCGGATCGGCTTAACAATCCAAAAGCTTGATCAAATTTTAGAAGGAAAAATTGACGAGTTTGTCGATGCTTTAATTATCGAAGATCAAGCAGAACGGATGAAGCAGGTCGGTTCCTAATGAGTAAGACAGACTGGCGGATTATCGAAGCCTTACAATGGGCTTCTTCTTTTTTAAATAAAGCAGGAAATGCACATGAGCTTTTGCTTCAACATCACTTAGGCTGTGATCGAACAGGCTTACTATTGCAATTAAGGGATAATTGCCCCCCGTCTGTTCTTGCCGCATTTAAAGAACACGTTCATTTGCACAAGCAAGGCGTTCCTGTTCAATATTTAATCGGGGAGGAACAGTTTTACGGCCGTTCTTTTCTTGTGAATGAGGCCGTTCTGATCCCACGACCTGAAACAGAAGAGCTCATTCAACTCATCCTAAAAAAAATAAACAACCGTTTCGCAAACAAGCAAACAATCGCAAGTGTCGATGTAGGAACGGGCAGCGGCGTTATCGCGATTACACTTGCACTCGAAGAGCAAAAAACAGAAGTGACTGCAATTGATCTGTCAGCAGAAGCACTTGCAGTCGCAAGCAAAAATGCCAAACGCTTACAGGCGTGTAACGTTTCCTTTCTCCAAGGTGATTTATTTGAACCCGTCATTACGACTAGTCAACGCTTTGACGTAATCGTATCTAATCCTCCGTACATTGAATCTGAAGAAATTGCGGCATTGGACATTGGCGTCCGTGAGCATGAACCTCTTTCTGCACTAGACGGTGGGGCCGATGGGTATAACTTTTATCGACGGATGATCAAGTCATTACAGAAGGTGATGCGTGAACAAGTAATTGTCGGATTTGAGGTTGGTGTCGGGCAGTCAAATACTGTCGCTGATCTACTGCGCTCCGAATTTCCGACTGCACTTATCGAGACGACTTATGACATTAATCAAAAGGATCGGATCGTTACAGCAGAAATTGGTTTTTAACTGATAAGCATCAGACATATATACATTGGGATACGGACCGTTGTCGATTATTGTATGATTTTCATAGATTGTTTTTCGTTTAAAAGAGAGCATAGCTGTCCAAACTGTTTGCTGAAAGGACGGTGTGGAATCATGAAACGAGAAGCAATCATTTTTTTATTTTTATCAATCTGTGTTTTTTATTCTAGTATTCTATTACCTATGAATGAAGGTCAACTCCAAGCGAACATTATTCCAGACGATGCGATTCGTCTTCGCATATTAGCAAACAGTAACTCAGATCAAGACCAAGAGGTCAAGCGACAAATTCGCGATACAGTGCGCGCAGAAATCTCATCATGGGTTGAACAGTACCGTTCGGTAGAGCAGGCACGAGAGGTAATTAAAGAGCATTTGCCGGACATTCGCAAACTAGTAAAAAAAGAATTACGACAAGCAGGTTTAAATATCCCTTACTCCGTGAAACTCGGTTCAGTCGCTTTTCCGACGAAGTTGTATGGTAGTTTTATTTACCCTGCTGGAGAATACGAAACAGTTTTAATTTCTTTAGGTGACGGCTTAGGCGCAAATTGGTGGTGTGTTCTTTTTCCACCACTCTGTTTTCTTGACATCGATAGTGGGGAAGCGGTAAAAGAAGAAGAAGAGTATGCTGAAGATCTCGAAGCAGATAAGGACATATCGCTAACAGGGAATGACAGTGAAGAACATGACATTGAAGTAACCTTTTTCATTGTAGAATGGTTTTCAAACTTGTGGAAAAAGTTAAAAGGCTTCTTTTAGTTGTTAACAAATCAGCTTAACTTATCCACAAAATGTGTACAACTACTTGTAAAAAATAGTAAGTTGTGATTAAAACGGAAGAAAAGAAGTGACATTGTGGAAAAAACAGGGAAAATGTCGAAGTGGGCTGTGGATAAAGATGTGAGTAATTTAATTGAACGTCCTGAAATTGCAGAAGCAGCCAAATTATTAACAGAAAATGAGGTCGTAGCATTCCCGACGGAAACAGTGTACGGACTAGGGGCGAACGCACTTTCTCATGAAGCGATAAAGAAGATATTTCTTGCAAAAGGCAGACCTGCTGATAACCCGTTAATTATCCACATCTACTCAGAAATGCAACTTGAAGAGATCGTGGAAGACGTACCAGACAGTGCGCGAAAGTTAATGACAGCATTTTGGCCAGGTCCATTAACGATTATTTTTCCAAAAGGGAAAAACATTAACACGAACGCTACAGCAGGCTTAGAAACGATCGCTGTTCGTATGCCAGATCACCCGATAGCATTAGCCTTAATTGAAAAAGCAAATGTACCAATTGCAGCCCCGAGTGCGAATCGTTCGGGTAAACCGAGTCCGACAACTGCCGCACATGTGGTAGCGGATTTAGATGGCAAAATTGCTGGTATGATTGATGGTGGACCGACAGGGATTGGTG
>DKGN01000154.1 GCA_002453275.1 Caryophanales bacterium UBA6769 | reverse complement strand
GCCTTTAGGCGCAGACAGAGGCCTAGTACACACAGAGTACAACGCTCGCTAGCTTCACTTCGTTCGCAGTCTCGGTATGTTACCCCTGTACTATCGACTTACACTTGGTTACTACGTCGAATTGCCTTCCTGTGACTAAGTTATAAATTTTGATAGTACAACAGAAAAAGCCATCAAAAACGATGGCTTTTAAAATACTTGACGAATATATTTTAAGTAAACTTGTATTATTCATCTAAAGACGATTTGCCGCGGTAGTATTCCAAACTATTTTTATTAATACCTAAACGACGTAAGCCCTACCTCTCATACATCCTTACGGCTCCGAAGCCGATCCAGTTTGATAAGTTCTTCACTAATAATAACGTAAGAACGCCAGATATGTTATATCATACATGATATCTTTCAAGTTTTATTCGATAAGTATTTCTATTCCATCATAACACAAATATGAAATAAGAACATTAAATATCCTGTTTTTATAAAGGATTTAAGGGAACTATCCGATCGAACCTTCCATCTCGAACTTTATGAGACGGTTCATTTCAACGGCGTATTCCATTGGAAGCTCTCTAGTGAATGGCTCGATGAAGCCCATGACGATCATGTCTGTCGCTTCTTGTTCAGAAACTCCGCGGCTCATCAAGTAGAAGAGTTGTTCTTCTGATACTTTTGATACTTTTGCTTCGTGCTCAAGCGAAATGTTGTCGTTCAAAATTTCGTTATATGGAATCGTATCTGAAATTGAGATATTATCCATCATCAACGCATCACACTCGATGTTCGCTTTTGCACCTTCTGCACGGCGTCCGAAATGAACGATTCCGCGATACGTTGTTTTCCCGCCTTCTTTCGAAATTGATTTCGAGACAATCGAAGACGTCGTATTCGGTGCAAGGTGCATCATTTTCGCACCTGCGTCCTGGTGCTGACCTTTCCCTGCAAGTGCAATAGAAAGTGTTAATCCTCTTGCACCTTCCCCTCGTAAGAGGACAGCAGGATATTTCATTGTCAATTTGGAACCGATGTTTCCATCAATCCATTCCATTGTACCATTTGCATCAACAACTGCACGCTTCGTTACGAGGTTAAATACGTTGTTCGCCCAGTTTTGAATCGTCGTATAACGGCAGTAGCCATCTTTCTTAACGAGGATCTCAACGACCGCACTGTGCAATGAGTTTGTCGTATAAACTGGTGCAGTACATCCTTCAACGTAGTGTACCCAAGCACCTTCATCTACAATAATGAGCGTACGCTCAAATTGTCCCATATTTTCTGAGTTAATTCTGAAGTATGCTTGTAGCGGTTGCTCAACTTTAATTCCTTTTGGAACGTAGATAAAGGAACCACCAGACCAAACAGCTGAATTCAGCGCAGCAAACTTGTTATCAGAATACGGTACGACTGTACCAAAGTACTCTTTAAATAACTCTTCATTTTCTTTTAACGCTGAATCTGTGTCTTTAAAAACAATCCCTTGTTCTTCTAGTTCTTTTTCCATATTTTGATAAACAACTTCAGATTCATACTGTGCAGAAACACCTGCAAGGTATTTTTGTTCTGCTTCAGGAATCCCAAGCTTGTCGAATGTACGTTTAATTTCTTCTGGAACTTCGTCCCATGAACGCTCAGACTTCTCTGATGGTTTTACGTAATACGTAATTTCATCGAAGTTCAAGTCTGATAAATCTCCACCCCATTGAGGCATTGGCATCTTGTAAAACTGATCAAGGGACTTCAAACGAAATTCGAGCATCCATTCTGGCTCTTCTTTCATTTTTGAAATCTCTTCCACAATTTCACGAGTTAATCCACGCTCTGAACGGAAAACCGATACGTCTTTATCGTGAAAGCCATATTTGTACTCACCAATATCAGGCATCTTTTTGGCCATTAATTTTTCCTCCTTTGTGGATAATAAAAATAATAAAGCTTGTTTAAAATCGTGATCGTAACGAACACGATATACCATGTCTAATCGAACAAGTTACTACTGTTAGCGTATGCGCTAACGAGTGCTCTTACTCTTGAAGACCTTCTTCCATCGCCTTCCATGCTAGTGTAGCACACTTAATGCGTGCTGGAAACTTTGAAACCCCTTGCAATGCCTCAATATCCCCGAAGTTAAGCTCATCATCGGCGTACTCTTTCCCTTGAATCATATCCGAAAATAAACCGGACATTTTGAGCGCATCTGCAACTGACAACCCTTTAATTGCCTCTGTCATCATCGAAGCTGAAGCAAGACTTATTGAACAGCCTTCCCCACTAAACTTCACATCTGAGACTTTGTCATCTTCAACTTTTAAAGTAAGTTGAATCCGATCGCCGCACGTTGGGTTATTCATATTTATCGTAACAACATCATCGTCAAGCTCACCGTAATTTCTTGGGTGTTTATAGTGATCCATAATGACTTGTCGATACAGTTGATCAAGGTTATTAAAAGACATCACCAAAATACTCCTTCGTTTTCAATAGCGCATTAGCTAATGAATCTATATCTTCCTTCGTATTATACAGGTAAAAGCTAGCCCGTGCAGTCGCGCTTACGTCAAGCCATTTCATCAAAGGCTGTGCACAGTGGTGTCCTGCTCGAATCGCAATTCCTTCCTGATCAACGACGGTCGCTAAATCGTGTGGATGTACGTCTTTAAGGTTAAATGTCATTAGACCAGCACGCTTTTTCGGCCCATAAATCATCATGTCTTCCATCTGTTCGAATCGTTCAAGCGCATACTCGCTTAATTCATGCTCGTGCTGTTCAATGGCATCCAGACCTATTTCTTCTAAAAAATCAATTGCTGCCCCTAAACCAATTGCACCTGCAATAATAGGCGTTCCACCTTCAAATTTCCAAGGTAGTTCTTTCCATGTTGATTCATATAAACCGACAAAATCAATCATTTCGCCACCAAATTCAATCGGCTCCATCTTCTCAAGATGTTCCTTCTTCCCATACAAAATACCGATGCCCGTAGGTGCACACATTTTATGACCAGAGAACGCGAAAAAGTCACAGCCTAACTGCTGCATATCGACTTTCATATGTGGTGCGCTTTGTGCCCCATCCACAACGACGACAGCACCATGTTGGTGCGCCATTTCAGTAATTTCTTTGATCGGATTGATCGTTCCAAGTACATTAGAAACGTGGGAAATGGCAACAATTTTTGTTTTATCTGTAATCGCCTCTCGTGCATCATCAAGAGTAATCGAACCATCTTCTTGTAGCGGGATGTATTTTAACGTTGCTCCATTTTCTTTCGCTACTTGCTGCCAAGGAATGATATTACTATGGTGCTCCATCGGCGTTAAGACAATTTCGTCACCTTCACTCACATTTGCTTTTGCATAACTAGAAGCAACGAGATTGATTGCCGTTGTCGTTCCACGAGTATAGATGATTTCTTCTGTTGAATGTGCATTGATAAATTGACGAACTTTTTCACGGGCACCTTCATACGCATCGGTCGCTTTCGTACCGAGCGTATGAACCCCTCTATGCACATTTGAATTATAATGTCTATAGTAATCATCAATAGCCTCAATGACTTGGACTGGTTTTTGAGATGAGGCTGCACTGTCAAGATAGACGAGTGGATTGCCATTGACTTCTTCGTTCAAAATCGGAAACAACTGACGTATTTCCTTCGCATTCATTACTGAATTTTCCTTTCAATAATGCCTTCAAGTGCTTGCTTAACTCCTTCAATTGGAAGGGTCGCAACAACTGGCTCCAAAAAGCCGCGCACAATCAAGCGTTCAGCATTGGAACGAGTAATCCCTCGGCTCATTAGATAATATAATTGCAGGTCGTCAACTTGCCCGACTGATGCCGCATGTCCTGCTGTTACATCATCTTCTTCAATAAGCAAAATTGGATTCGTGTCACCTCTCGCCTTTTCACTAAGCATGAGAATGCGTGACGTTTGTTCAGCGTTTGCTTTCTTTCCGCCTTTGTCGATCTTCCCAATACCGTTAAAAATACCTGTTGCACTATCTTTCATAACACCATGGGCAAAAATTTGGCCGTCGGAATGTTTTCCGATTTGATCAATTCGCACCATAAAGTTTTGACGTTGTTCGCCTCGCCCGACCGTTACCATTTTTGCATCTGCTGACGATCCATCGCCAACGCATTTTGTCCAATTTTCTAAGATCGTATTGCCGTCATTCATGGCACCAAGAGCCCATTCAATCCGACCATCTTTTCCAGTTTGACCGTTGCGTTTAATGTAAGCAGTGACGTTTTCACCAAGATTATCAACAGCACCGTAAAGAACTTTACTGTTGTTTCCTGCATATACTTCTGACACAATATTCGCAATAGCTGGCTCTCCTGCGTTCGTTGACAGATAGTTTTCAACGTATGTTACTGAACTATTGTCTTCAGTAACGATAATAACATGGTTAAAAAGACCTGCATTTGCATTTTCTTGCCAAAAGATCGCTTGAAGTGGAACGTCTACCTGAACATTTTTCGGAACGTATAAAAAGACTCCGCCATTTAATAAAGCAACATGCAGAGCTGTCAAACGATGCTCATCGACTTGAACAGTGTCTGCCATAAAATGCTTTTTTACAAGATCAGGGTGATCCTGAATGGCTGTCCAGAGATCCGTAAAAATAACACCTTTATTTTTGAGATCCTCTGATAGTTCTTGGTGAACAATCGAAGCATTTTTTTGCACAATTACATTGCCTGCTTCTTCTTCATTCCCAAGTAAATCTAAAACTTCGTTTGGCAATTCATCACGTGTGATCTTTGCCTCTTGTTCAACTGTATGCTCAAAAGAATTAAAATTCCAATTCCTTATGTTTGTTTTATCTGGTTTAGGCAATGCAAGTTCATTTGAAAGAGCAAGACCGCGAAGGCGTAACTGTAACAGCCACTCTGGTTCATTGCGACTCTTTGAAAATTCACGTACATATGCCTCATCGTACACAATTGTTTCAGCTGACATCATCATTTCCTCCTAGCTGCCTGCGTTTCTAGTTCTGGCCAACAGTTTCATCTTCAATGCCGAGTTCTTCTTTAATCCAGTCATAACCTTCGGCCTCTAAACGTTCAGCAAGTTCCGGTCCACCTGATTTTACAATTCGACCTTGCATAATTACGTGGACTTTATCTGGTTTAATGTAGTTTAACAAGCGTTGATAGTGAGTAATAATTAATGCACCAAATTCAGAACCTCTCAGGTCGTTAACTCCTTCAGCAACGACTTTCAATGCGTCAATATCAAGCCCTGAATCAATTTCATCCAAAATCGCTATTTTCGGTTCAAGCATGAGCATTTGCAAAATTTCGTTTCGCTTTTTCTCTCCACCTGAGAAGCCTTCATTCAAATAGCGTGTACTGAATGATTCATCCATTTCAAGTAGATCCATCTTTTCGTCAAGTTGGCGGATGAATGGCATAAGTTGAACTTCGTTACCTTCTCCACGTTGTGCATTCATTGCTGTCCGCATGAAGTCGGCATTTGTTACACCTGTAACTTCACTTGGGTACTGCATCGCAAGGAACATTCCAGCCTGTGCGCGTTCGTCTACTTCCATTTCAAGAAGATCTTCCCCATTGTACGTAACAGACCCTTTTGTTACTTCGTAACGAGGATGCCCCATTAATGCGGCAGCGAGCGTAGACTTACCAGTTCCGTTTGGACCCATCACCGCGTGGATTTCTCCACCCTTAATTTCAAGACTTAAATCTTTAATAATTTCTGTATCATCAATTGACACATGTAGGTTTTCGATTTTTAAGTGTGGTGCTGACATGAACAATACCTCCAGTTGAATATAATTAGCGTTAAGCTTTCTCAATAAAACTAGTGAGAAACATTGAATTTCCTATTCTCACTTTATTCTCATTACAATCTTAAAACAAATAAAATCAATAAGCAAGTAAAGGACATTTCTATAGTTATAATGTCCTATAATACAAAAAACCAGTCTTTAAAAGACTGGTTTTTAAGCGCGCTTATTTCTCTTTATTTGAAGCTAATTAGATTATTCTTAGCTTAAACTTTTCAACCAGTACACTTTTCAACTTCTAAGAGTGCATAGTCGATTGCAAACATACAATTGATTATTCACACCTTACCAAGTTCGGTCTCAAAGTACAAGTTTTATCTTGTTTGCGGTCTATCGTTCAAAGTTAAATAGCCCCATAAATTGAGGGCTATTTATTCTTTATGCTTGTTCACTAGCCTTTTTGAGACCTTGGTCAAGATCTTCAATTAAGTCTTCAACATTTTCAATTCCTACAGAAAGACGGACCATATCTTCTGTAACACCAGTTGAAAGTAATTCTTCTCCCTCTAACTGTGAATGTGTCGTACTTGCAGGATGAACGATTAAGCTTTTTGCATCCCCAACGTTCACAAGGTGTGTCCATAAATTAACAGAGTTAATGAGTGTTTCCCCTGCTTTTCTTCCGCCTTTTATACCGAAAACAACGATAGAGCTTGGTCCTTTCGGGAAGTATTTTTTCGAAAGCTCATATGATGGATGGTCTTCTAATTCAGGGTATAAGATCCATTCAACACTCGCATGGCTCTTCAAGTAGTCTACGATCTTTCGGGTGTTTGCCACATGCTCTTTCATTCTTACGTGTAGCGTTTCTAATCCTAGCGCAAGTTGATGGGCATTAAATGGACTTAATGATGGTCCTGTATCACGAAGCAGTTGTACACGTGCCTTCGTAATGAATGCTTGATTGCCAAGTGCCTCAGCATAAACTAGTCCATTATAACTCGGATCTGGCTCAATAAACCCAGGAAACTTAGGCGAGTTCCAATCAAAATTACCCCCATCAACGATTAAACCACCCATTGTTGCACCTGCACCGCCAAGCCATTTCGTTGCCGAATGCACGACGATATTTGCTCCGTAATCGATTGGACGAATTAAGTACGGCGTTCCAAACGTATTGTCTACGATTAATGGGATTCCATTTTCTTTTGCGATTTCCGCTACTTTTTCAATATCAAGAACATTTAAGCCCGGATTACTAATCGTTTCCGCAAAAATAGCTTTCGTGTTCGGAGTAATCGCTTTTCGGAAATTCTCAGGATCTTTCTGATCGACGAAATGCGTCTTTATTCCATATTTCGGTAAAGTAACGGCAAATAAATTGTATGTACCTCCATACACTTCAGATGAAGACACAATCTCATCACCAGAACCTGCAATGTTCATAATCGCCATCGTAATCGCTGCCGATCCACTCGCAAGACCTAGACTGCCAATTCCACCTTCTAATTGTGTAATTCTCTCTTCCAACACACCGACGGTTGGGTTCATAATGCGAGTATAAATGTTTCCTGGCTCAGCTAATGCAAACAAGTTAGCCGCATGCTCTGTGTCTTTAAATTCATATGCATTCGTTAAATAAATTGGTAGCGCCCTTGACCCTGTAACTGGATCTGCTTCAAGACCAGCATGAACACCGAGCGTTTCCAATCTGTACTTTTTTTCTTCTGACATTACGTTATCCTCCTTGAATCCCCACTAATTTTATTGGTTTAATTAATATTAGCAATCCACTTTAAGTTTGTCAATGAAATTTTCCGACAATTAACTATTCAAAACATTCATAATCACAGTATACAACTCATCTGCTCTTCCAAAAGCAACAGAACGAGCAATCGGTTCTCCATCTGAAAATAAAAGTACAATCGGAACTGTCATAATTTGAAGGGGCTCTGCAAGTGTTGGCATTCTGTTCAAATCACACGATACAGCAGCAAATTCCTCTTCTGTTTGCTTAACGTGTTCAAGTACTTTTTCAAGCATGTGTCGGGAAATCGTACACGTTGCACAAAACGGTGTATGAAAAAAAGCAACAACCTTCGAATGTTCTTTTAATTTTTTTTGAAATTGTATTTCGTTAACTTCAACAATCACCCAATCAAAACCCCAATCTTTTTCCTAGGCTGTTTTTGCTATATAGGCATTTTTTAATAAGTTAACTGTTTAGAGTGGTAAATAAATATTTTGTTGCAAACCAGCCTTTGCTTCAATTATTCTTTGATTTTTCCCAAAATCCATTCGCTATAGTCTTTATTTTTTAACGACGCGATTTCGTAAGACGCCGAGTTTTTCTATTTCTAGTTCGACGAGATCACCGTTTTCTAGAAACTTGCCTAACTCAAGTCCGCATCCAAGTCCAACAGTTCCTGATCCAAGCACATCACCAGCAACAATTTTTTCACTTTTTGCGACGTGCTCGATCATCTCTGTGAACGGACGGTACATCGTGCTCGTATTACCTTCCGACCACACTTCCCCATTGACACGAGCGATCATCTTTAAGTTATACGGGTCGGGAAGCTCATCTTTTGTCAGAATATAAGGACCTAATGATGTCGCAAAATCCTTCCCTTTTGCGGGTCCAAGTCCAACACTCATTTCCTTCATCTGAATGTCACGTGCGCTAAAGTCATTCATAATCGTATACCCGAAAATATGCTCACTTGCTTGTGCTTCAGTAACATTGATACCTTGTTTTCCAACGATACAAGCAAATTCAAGCTCGTAATCAAGCATCGATGTATAGCTTGGCCATGTCACTTCATCGTCTGGACCAATAATCGTTGATGTGTTTCCTTTATAATAAACCGGAAGCTCATACCATGCATCTGGTACTTTCTTATCTCTTCCTTTTCGCGAGTTTTTAATATGGTCTTCGAAAGATATGAAGTCTCGTAGATTTTTCGGGCTCTCAATCGGTGCAAGCAATCGTATTTCTGTTTGATCGTAAAGAAGCTTTTCACCCGGATATTGCTTCGTATTGTGTTCAACAAAATCAAGTGCATGCTTCGCAGCGTCAAGTGAAAGCTTTCCATTCTCTAAAAACTCTACTGTATCTGAAGGCAACAACTGATCACTAATGCGGAACGCCGCTTCAGGTGAACAATAATCAGCCTCAATGACATACATTCGATAAGCACTTTGTAGATCAACAATCTTCGTCTCTACAATAGCACCTAAACGAGGAGTCTGTGGGAAACTATGAAGTGCAATAAAACGTACTAGTTTCATATGTAACGCCCCCTATTCATTCATGTATACTAAGTATAACGAAAAAATCGAAAGGTAGTGAGTAGAATGCAAAAGAAATTTATTGACCTTAGTGTTCCAATGGATCCACATGCGAAAGAATTTACTCCACCTGATATTACATACGAAAACCATGAGCAGTCTGTTGAACGTGCAGCAGCCGCTTTCGGAATCGAGCCTTCACAATGGCCAGAAGGAAAAGCTTGGGCAGTTGAGCTTGTAAAGCTAACGACTCATACAGGAACACATGTCGATGCCCCATACCATTATTGGGACAAAACAGGAGAGGCTAGAGCGAAGACAATCGATGAACTTCCATTAGAATGGTTTTATGGAAATGGCGTACTTTTGAACTTTACGTGGAAAAAGCCTGGTGAAGAAATTTCAAAAAAGGATGTCATCTCACAGCTCGAAAACATTAATTACACATTACAGCCTTTCGACATCGTACTCATCCATACGGATGCTGATAAACACTTCTTTAAATATGGCTACACTTCCGTTCATCCAGGAATGAGTGCAGAAGCAACTCGTTATCTCATTGATTGTGGCATTAAAGTGATGGGAACGGATGGCTATGGTTGGGACGTTCCTTTTGAAGTACAAGGTAAACAATTTCGTGAGACTGGCGATGAAAGTGTGCTTTGGGCCGCACATTACGTTGGCAAAGAACTCGAATATTGCCAAATTGAAAAACTAGCAAACTTAGACAAAATCCCGAAGCCGACTGGCTTTACCGTCATTGCCTTTCCAATAAAGATCTCCAGTGCAAGTGGCGGGTGGGTTCGTGCGGTGGCCATGCTTGATTAAAAAATCCTGCATTCCATATGCAGGATTTCCCTTCTAATCGGCTGCTGACACCATTTGTGCGTACTCTTCAGCTGACATGAGCTTGTTCACGTCGGACATGTTAGACGGTTCAACTACGATCATCCATGCCTTTTCATAAGGAGACTCATTTACAAATTCAGGTTTATCATTAAGTTCAACGTTGACTTCAATAACTTTCCCATTGACCGGTGCGTACAACTCAGAAACTGTTTTTACCGACTCTACATTTCCAAATGGCTCACCAGCTTCTATCTCATCGCCTTCCTCTGGGAGTTCAACGAAGACGATATCGCCTAGTTCGTCCTGTGCAAAGTTCGTGATCCCAATCCGGACATTATTTTCTTCTATCTTTACCCATACGTGTTCATCAGTATAGCGAAAATCTTTTGGTAAATTCACCGTGTTCCCTCCTCATTTGTCTTTTTCTTATGTACATTATTTTCCATTATGAATGATCAATTTTTGTTTTACAACTTCCATGTTTCTTGGAATATCTCTTCTTTAAAACCAACCGTCACTTGCTCCCCATCCGTTACAATTGGTCGCTTAATGAGCATGCCATCAGAAGCCAGTAATTCCAATAGTTCATCTTCTGATGCAGTCCTCACTTTATCCTTTAACCCCAATTCACGGTACCGCTTCCCACTCGTGTTAAAAAACTTCCTCAACTCTAATCCACTCTTTTCGTACATTTCTTTTAACTTAGACTTTGAAGGGGGTTGTTCGACGATATGAATCTCTTGAAAGGGAACGTTATTTTCCTCTAACCACTTTTTTGCTTTTCGGCACGTCCCACACTGTGGGTACGCATAAAATGTTACAGCCATTAATATCCTCCTCAACAATAGATCTCTAACTGATGTCTTATTATATCAAAAAAACACGTGAAAATGTGTCTTGACACGGATAAGCTATTGCGAGTAAAGTATATGTAATGTCTATATATCTATTACATATAGGTATATAAGTTTTGGAGGTGGTGCGTTGTCCAAAAGAAACAAAAGCAAGTATGCCATGTTAGGCATGCTCTCTTTAAAACCAATGTCAGGTTACGACATTAAGAAAAACATTGAGCGTGGAATTGGTAGCTTTTGGAACGAGAGTTTTTCCCAGATTTATCCGATTTTAAGGCAATTAACGAACGAAGGGTTAGCAACAGTCAGTATCGAAGAACAAATAGGCAAACCGAATCGTAACGTTTACAGTATTACGGAACAAGGACGGGCAGAATTAAAAGAATGGCTAGATGAACCGATAATTGGGCAATATCCGATGCGTATTGAATTGCTGCTAAAGTTGTTTTTTGCCCACAATGTCTCTCCTAACGTTATGATTACCCACGTTGAATCATTTCAAACACAAATGGCAGACACGTTAATGGAGTATAAAGAAGTCGAAGCAAGTCTGTTAAAGAAATTAGACAGCAAAAAGGAGTCCATCCATTATCAGTACATGACTCTGAAATTCGGAATTTATTTTTGTGATGCAACTCTAAAATGGTGTGACCAAGTAATTGATGATTTAAAAAAATTAGCCTAAAAATTAAAGAAGGGATGATACGAAATGAATATACAGTTTAATGGAAAGGTTGCACTTGTCACCGGCGGCTCATCTGGTATGGGGAAGGATATGGCGACGATGTTTGCACACCAAGGTGCCAAAGTCATGATTTGCGGGCGTAGCCTTGATAGATTGCAGCCCGTCGTTGACGAAATTAAAGCTGCTGGTGGTGAGGCATACGCATACGAATGTGATATTCGTGAGCCTGAAAGCGTGAATGAGATGATTGAAGAAACGATAAATAAGCTTGGTAGCCTTGATATTCTCGTCAACAATGCAGCTGGTAACTTCGTTGTAAAATCAGAAGATTTAACAGTAAATGGTTGGCGTGCCGTTGAAAACATCGTATTAAATGGTACGTGGTATTGTTCACAAGCTGCTGGTAAAAAAATGATTGAAGCTGGAAATGGTGGAAATATTATTAATATCGTTGCAACGTATGCATGGACTGGTTCACCAGGTGTCGTACACTCCGCCTCTGCAAAAGCAGGAGTGGTAGCAATGACAAAAACGCTCGCCTCTGAGTGGGGTAAGCACGGCATTCGCGTAAACGGGATTGCGCCGGGCCCGATTGAAGATACAGGAGGGGCTGATCGCCTCTGGCCGAATGAAGAAGTAAAGCAACAAATTTTACGTGGCATTGCACTAAGACGACTCGGTAAAAAAGAAGAAATCTCCAACATTGCTATGTTCCTTGCCTCAGATTTTTCTGGGTATATTACAGGTGACATTATTACCGCAGATGGTGGCGCTTCCCTAAACAAGGGCTTCCTTGACCAATGGGAACAAGCAGGATTAGAATAAAGAAACTCCCGTCGCGACGGGAGTT
>DKGN01000163.1 GCA_002453275.1 Caryophanales bacterium UBA6769 | reverse complement strand
AAAAAACACAAATTATGGGAATTTTAAACGTCACGCCTGACTCGTTTTCAGATGGGGGCCATTATACTCAACCTGAGGACGCTGTTAAGCATGCAAGGAGTTTAGTTCGAGACGGTGCAGATATGATCGATATTGGAGGAGAGTCAACGAGACCAGGTTTTAAAAGAATTTCAGTGAAGGAAGAGCTGGAACGAGTTATCCCATCATTAAAAGCAGTCCGAGCAGCTGTAAACGTTCCGATTTCTATCGATACGTATAAAGCTGAGGTTGCTCGCCAAGCTATAGAAGCTGGCGCAGATATTATCAACGATATTTGGGGTGCTAAAAAGGACCCTGATATGGCGAGTGTAGCAGCGAGTTATAATGTGCCGATTATTTTAATGCACAATCGAGATGATCCTTCTTATACGAACTTGATTGACGATATCATTTCTGATTTAAAAGAGAGTGTCGAGATTGCCCTTTCCGCCGGGGTGTCTCGAGAAAACATCATTTTAGATCCAGGCATCGGCTTCGGAAAAACATTTGAGCAAAATCTTGCTGTCATGAGAGACTTAGAAAAAATCACGAGTCTAGATTACCCTGTTTTGTTAGGGACCTCTCGCAAGTCAATGATAGGTGTAGCATTAAACTTACCCCCGGATGAACGGTTAGAGGGGACGGGAGCAACAGTCTGCCTAGGAATTGAGAAAGGCTGCCAGATTGTACGAGTTCATGATGTGAAGCCCATTTCTAGAATGGCTAAAATGATGGACGCCATGCTGAAAGGAACGGTTTAAAATGGATAAAATTTATATGAACCGAATGGTTTTTTATGGTTATCATGGGGTATACCCTGAGGAAAACAAATTAGGCCAACGTTTTTTTATCGATTTGACTATTGAAACGAATTTTAGTAAAGCTAGCCAAAGCGACGATATTAACGATACAATTGATTACGGTCTTGTCTATGAGTCTGTTAAGGCTGTGATGGAAGGAAGACCAAGAAAGCTTATCGAAAAACTAGCTGAAGAAATCGCACAAAAGCTTTTTAAACAATTTTCTTTAATAGAAAATGTGACGATTAAATTAACGAAACCTGATCCCCCCATTCCAGGCCACTATGACTCTGTTGCTATCGAGATTACACGGAAGCGTCCGCAATCATAATGGAAATTGCATATATCGGTTTAGGTTCTAATATTGGGGAACGCGAAAGATATCTATATACTGCATTGAAGGAAATGGATACGGATGCAGCAATACAAATCATTGACCTTTCATCTATCTATGAAACAGAACCAGTTGGGGTGACAAGTCAACCAGTCTTTTTAAATATGGTGGCAGAAATTAAAACGACGTATACTCCATATGAGTTGCTAGATTGTTTACAAGAAATTGAAGGACAGTGCAAGCGAACGCGTGAATTAAAATGGGGACCAAGAACTTTAGATCTTGACATTTTGTTATATAATCAAGAAAATATGAAGTCGGAACGGTTAGAAATTCCGCACCCGCGTATGAAAGAGCGCGGTTTTGTCTTAATTCCCTTATTTGAAGTAAACCCACAATTAGTTAAGAACGAGCTTTATGAAGAATATAAAAGTGTTTTAAAACCCTCGCAATGTGCTGTTAAAGTATGGCAGAAGAAAAACGAGGTTCTAAAGCATCTTAGATAAGTAAGAAGGTGAAATTGTGCTTAAAATTGGAAACATAACAATGAAAAACCGAGTTGTACTTGCGCCGATGGCGGGTGTCTGTAATCCAGCCTTCCGCTTAATTGCGAAGGAGTTCGGGGCTGGATTAGTTTGTGCAGAGATGGTTAGTGATAAAGCCATTCTTCGTGAAAACGAAAAAACGCTACAAATGCTTTATGTTGATGAACGTGAAAAACCATTAAGCTTGCAAATATTCGGTGGCGAGAAAGAAACGCTCGTTGGGGCAGCTCGCTACGTTGAAAAAGCGACAAATGCAGACATCATTGATATTAATATGGGTTGTCCAGTACCGAAGGTAACGCGCTGTGATGCCGGAGCAAAGTGGTTGCTCGATCCAGACAAAATTTATGAAATGGTGAAAGTTGTTGTCGATAATGTTGACATGCCAGTAACTGTCAAAATGCGAATCGGTTGGGATGAGGATCACATTTATGCAGTCGATAATGCAAAGGCCGTTGAAGCCGCAGGTGGCTCAGCTGTAGCAGTTCATGGTCGCACCCGTGTTCAAATGTATGAAGGCAAAGCAGACTGGGGTATTATTAAGCAAGTAAAAGACGCAGTCACCATTCCTGTCATCGGAAATGGAGATGTCGTAACACCGATGGATGCCAAGCAGATGTTAGATACAACTGGAGTCGATGGCGTCATGATTGGTCGTGGTGCACTGGGAAATCCTTGGATGCTTTATCAAACGGTTCAGTATTTGGGAACAGGCGAATTACCGCCGCATCCGACACCGAAAGAAAAAATTGACGTTTGCCTTTTGCATCTCGATCGTCTGATTAGATTAAAAGGCGAAAAGGTTGCGATAATGGAAATGAGAAAACATGCAGCATGGTATTTGAAAGGGATGCGCGGCAATGCAAAAGTCCGTAAACAAATTAATCAAATCGACACGCGTGCTGATTTAGCATCAACTCTTTATGAATTTATTGAACAGCTAGAGCTAGAGAAAGAGAAAGCAGTCTAACAAAAGGCGTAATTGTAAAAATTTAGGAGTGATTCCATGAATCAAGAAAACGAATTAAATGACCAAATCATGGTCCGTCGGGAAAAGCTTCAAGCGTTAAAGGAACAAGGGATTGATCCTTTCGGTAAGCGTTTTGAAAGAACCCATACTTCAGAGCAAGTAAAAACAAGCTATGAACAAAACACGAAAGAAGAACTTGAAGAGACGGAAGAGAGCGTAACGTTTGCAGGTAGAATTATGACAAAGCGTGGAAAGGGTAAAGCAGGCTTTGCGCATATTCAAGATTTGACCGGGCAGCTTCAAATTTACGTCAGAAAAGACGACGTCGGTGAAGAGGAATATAATCTTTTTACGATGGCGGATATCGGTGATATTATCGGAGTTTCTGGCACAGTCTTTAAAACGCGAGTTGGTGAATTATCGATACGCGCAAAGGAATTTATCGTTCTTTCAAAAGCGCTCCGTCCTTTACCAGATAAATTTCACGGCTTGCGAGACGTTGAACAACGGTACCGTCAACGATATGTAGATTTAATCGTGAATCCAGAAGTAAAAAAGACATTTCTCATGCGAAGTAAAATTATCCAATCGATGCGTCAGTATTTAAACGAGCAAGGGTACTTAGAAGTTGAGACACCGATGATGCACACGATTCCTGGTGGAGCTGCAGCTCGTCCCTTTGTAACTCACCATAATGCACTCGATATGGATCTTTATATGCGGATTGCGATTGAACTTCATCTAAAAAGACTTATCGTCGGTGGATTTGAAAAAGTATATGAAATTGGCCGCGTCTTTCGGAATGAAGGCATTTCAACGCGACATAATCCTGAGTTTACAATGATTGAACTTTACGAAGCATATGCAGATTATGAAGATATTATGGAATTAACAGAAAATCTTGTTGCCCATATTGCTCAAGAGGTGCTCGGCTCCACAACAATACCTTACGGTGATTACGAGATTGACTTGCAACCGAAGTGGACACGCCTCCATATGGTAGATGCCATTAAACAATATACAGGTGTAGATTTTTGGGATGATGTCTCTGATGACCGTGCGAAACAATTAGCAAAAGAACACAATGTAAAAATTCAAGAAACGATGACATACGGGCACATTGTAAATGAATTCTTTGAACAACTTGTTGAAGAAAAACTTATTCAGCCTACATTCATTTACGGTCATCCAGTTGAAATTTCACCACTTGCAAAGAAAAATAAAAAAGATCCAAGGTTTACAGATCGATTTGAATTATTTATCGTCGCACGGGAGCACGCCAATGCGTTTACTGAGCTTAACGATCCATTAGATCAACGGGAACGCTTTGAAGCTCA
>DKGN01000141.1 GCA_002453275.1 Caryophanales bacterium UBA6769 | reverse complement strand
ATCTCTAAGACACGGGTCTTATCAATCCCCCCGAGAAAAAAAGCCTCATCGACACGAATATCCCACTTTCGTAGAGTCGTGACGACCCGCTCATGGGCAGGTGCATTTCTAGCTGTGCAAATCGCAATGCGAATTTTCGGTTCGTACGCGTCATCTTGCTTTTGTTTTTCTAATTCTTGCTTTTGAATATGTGAGACTTGTGTTAAAAAGCGATATAACGGACCTGCTGGCAATGATTCACGTGCATGAGCTTTCTCATGCTGTTGATACATGTCTAAATCATTGGCCTTTTTATACACTTGCTCAGAAGAATCATCAGCGATGACACCGTCGAAGTCAAAAACAATCCGTAATTCTTCATCTTCATCATCGATGTATTCTGTCTCTTCTACATAACCCGCTGGAAGTCCACTTTCGATTGCTTGCTTCACATCTTCTCGATTCCCAGACAAAAATAATGAAGCATTAAACGCCTGCATGTATTCAAAAGGGTTTCTGCCCGCGACAAATACCGCGCGAGTAATCGGTAAATTGTAATGACCGATCGACTTAAATACACGCAAGCCTGTATCAGGATCGTTTCTTGAAAACAACACGACCTCTACGAGCGCATGCTGTTGGCTTTTATTTAGATTGAGTAGTCTTTTGATTAATGGAAACGCAACACCTGGCTCTAATATGCGCTCTTCATTTTCTCGTTGAAAAGCCCGATAAGCTTCTTCTCCCTCTGTTCGAAACACGTCATCTGATTCACGCAAATCAAATAATGCACTTGAAGCTACCGCTACAACAAGCTTCCCCTCTAATTCATACGCCATTGTATTGACTCCTTATGTTCATTCTACTCTTTATCGCTGGCATTCATTATGCCTTGCAATGTCTTTGCATACACTTCATAGTCTTCATCAGAAAATAATGTCATGACAACATGACCAAACTCATACCTTTGTAAAAATTCCACAACCGTCCCAAGTGCAACTTCTGATGCTAACTTAATTGGAAAGCGAAAGATTCCTGTTGAGATAGACGGAAAAGAGATGCTTGTAATTTCCTTTTCTTTTGCAAGCTGTAGCGTATTTTTATAACAATTTGCTAGCAGCTGTTCCTCACGATGTGCATTCCCTTCCCACACCGGACCAACGGTATGAATGACATGCTTTGCTGGCAAATCATAGCCTTTCGTCAAGACTGCATCACCTGTCGGTAACATTTCTCCTTGCAGTTTCTCTTTACGGAGTGCTTTACATTCCTCGAGTAACTGTACTCCGGCTGCACGATGAATCGCCCCATCGACGCCTCCGCCACCAAGTAATGATCCATTTGCAGCATTCACGATAGCCTCTGTCGCCTGCTTCGTAATATCACCTGTCATCAATTTTAAGCTGTTTCCGTTCAATTCAACATTCATCTTGTTCCACTCCCTTTATGACACTCTTCTCTTCATCATACAAAACCTATTCTAGTTTCAAAATAAAAATCCTTTCCAAAACAATCCTTTTGCCTTACATTTTCTATGGTAAACTAGTCTTAATTCGACTAATTTGTAATACATTGGTACAGGAAGGGGATAGAAGAAATGAGTCTATTGATTGGAATTATTGCTGTTATTGTGTTGCTCGCCATTTTTCTAATTGCTTCGTATAACTCTCTCATTAAGTTACGTAACTGGGTAAAAGAGTCATGGAGTCAAATCGATGTCCAGTTGAAGCGACGTTACGATCTCATTCCAAACTTAGTAGAAACAGTAAAAGGCTATGCTGCACACGAACAAGAAACGTTAGAAAAAGTCATTCAGGCACGAAATCAGCTTGTCCAAGGTTCACCCCAAGAACGAATTGATGCAGACAATATGTTGCAAGGTGCATTAAAGTCCATTTTTGCCTTGTCTGAAGCTTATCCTGATTTGAAAGCAAACCAGAACTTCTTGAAGCTTCAAGAAGAATTAACAACGACCGAAAATAAGGTCGCTTATTCAAGACAGCTTTATAACAAAACCGTTGCCGATTACAACATTAAGCGTGAGACGTTTCCAACTGTCATCATTGCTGGTATGCTCGGTTTCCAACAGGAAGATCAACTCACGATTCCAGAGGCAGAACGTGAAGCACCACAAGTTTCCTTTTAACTTTGCTCAACGGTAGCTAGGATTGAAAACCCACCTGAACAAGGTTAAGCCCCGGCGCCATATAAAATATTGGACAAAACATACACTGGGGTGTCATTGATTTTTGGGAGGATCAACATGCTTTATAAGCAAATCGAACAGAATAAACGAAAAACACTTCTTCTTATGCTTCTTTTTAGTGTTACCGTCCTCGTCATCGGCTGGGCGGTAGGCTATTTATTCATGGGGGATTCTTTATCCGGTATTATCATTACATTGATCATCCTCGCAATTTACATGCCGGTCACATACATGACGGCAAATTCACAAGTTTTGCGAATGTCGGGTGCGCGCGAAATTTCGCATGAAGACAATCCGATGCTGTTCAATATCGTTGAAGAACTCTCCATTGCCGCACGAATTCCGATGCCGAAAATCTATATTGTAAACGACCCTGCACCGAACGCATTCGCAACCGGAACAAAGCCTGAAAAAGGCGCCGTTGCCTTCACATCAGGCCTGCTTGAACGGCTGAACCGCGAAGAACTAGAAGGTGTTGCAGCTCATGAAATTGCCCATATCCGTAACTACGACATTCGTCTCATGACGGTCTGTATTGCACTCGTTGCAGTCATTGCCATTATCGCAGACATCGGCGCACGCACGCTCTTTTTTCGTGGTGGCCGAAACCGCAATCAAAAAACACACCCTGCCTTACTGATCGTTGCCCTTGTGCTCATAATTTTAGCGCCAATCGCAGCCCAGTTTGTCCATTTTGCGGTCTCAAGAAACCGTGAATACTTAGCAGATGCCACAGCAGTTGAATTTACACGTAACAACGTCGGATTAAAAAATGCATTGCTCAAAATCAGTCAAAGCCCTGAAGAAGTAAAGGGTGCGAAGGATGCAACCGCAGCAATGTACATTTCCAATCCGCTTCGAAAAAATCGAAAAAGAAAAGGCAGCTGGATGGCTACACACCCTCCAATTGAAAGTCGGATTGAACGACTAGAGAACATGTAAAGGACAGCACAAGGTGCTGTCTTTTTTGTATTTCATTGAATTAAGCAATGTTAAATACGTAAAATAAAGAGAGCAATAAAACTGTCACTAATCCGCACCTACATTATTTTCGCTTAAACCTTTACCAATTCTTTACACTCTCAAAAAGCAAATACACTCCTGTAAACGCTAAAATCACATATAGGACAATCTGAAAATGACGCTCGTTTATTCTCGTAAATAAAAGCTGTCCAACGTACAAGCCTAAGAAGACGATCGGCAAAGCGAGCCCACTTGCAAGCCACATTGTCTTCGTCGCGCCCGCAAAGCTCACTTGCATAATGATACTCAACAAATAAATGACTAAGTAAAACGCAAGTGTTGTGCCTCGTAATACAGCTTTTTGCGTAGCTGTGCCTGCGAAATAAAGCAACAATGGTGGACCTGGCATACCGATACTCGTCGTCAAAATACCCGACAAGCCTCCCACAATATAATCCCGTGGCTTCGTTTGTGAAATCCGAAATTTCCAGATGAGCACAACGGTCAATATTAAAATAATGATGCTGATGCCAAGCTTGAGCTTCGTAACATCAAGTACTAAAAAAACAAGCATGCCTAGCGGCAGACCAGCAACACTTCCGAACAAAAACCTTTTCAACACACCGAAATCAATGTCTTGCTTGATCTTTGCAATGAGAGCAAGAGAAATAACAAAAGACAATATTAAATTAATTTGGATCGCTTCGGCAGGCTGAAATAACAGCAACAAAAAAGGAGTCGCTAAAATCGAAAAACCAAAGCCTGTACTCGTTTGCAAAATGGATGCGATTAAAATAATCATAATAAAAATAACGATAGACAATGCAATCTACCCCATCATATTTTTCTATGTACTTTCCACTCTTTCGTCTACACTTCCCTGAAACCCTTTTTACAGTACATCCGAATATCTTAGATACTATGATAACCTTTATCTCTTTACTGTTGAAAATAAAACGTATTAATGCTAGTATAAAAATCAATTCCAACAATACAGGTATGCTTAATAAAATTAATCTGAGTAATAAATATTATATCAACATAAACAATCGACAATTTGAATGGGAGTGCAAAACATGATGAATGACACTTCAAAAAATATAGAGGAAAACTTGCATAACCCACATCCAAACCCTCCTAAAGAAATACAAGTAAATAATCAATCTACCCTTACTTCTCGATCTAAATCTAAAAGAAAGCGGACTAGGGGCATGGAAACGATGATTAAGGGATTATCAGTAATCGTTATTTTGTCGCTTTGGTATCTAGTTACTAAATTAGAACTCGTCTCACCTACTTTGTTTCCTTCTCCAGCCTTGACATGGGCTGCTTTTACGGACCTTCTTACAAATGGTTATAAGGGGATAATGCTTTGGGAACATTGGGGGCATAGTATGTTCCGGATGCTGCTTGCATTTTTGTTAGCCGTAGTTACCGCTATTCCATTAGGCTTGTGGAGCGGATATTCATCAAAATTTCAGGCAGCACTTGATCCGCTCGTTGAATTTTATCGTCCAATTCCTCCGCTCGCTTATTATACTCTGCTTATTCTTTGGTTCGGAATCGGCGACATGTCAAAGATTGTCCTGTTGTATTTAGCTGCATTCCCTCCAATGTACATTGCAGCAATGTCGGCGGTTAGAGGTGTACTAGAAGATCAAATTCATTCCGCTCAATGTTTGGGGGCAAGCAAGGGGCAAGTATTTCGTTACGTAATCTTTCCATCTTGTTTGCCGAGCATATTTACTGGGTTGCGTACCGCAACTGGTTTTACTTATACAACGCTCGTCGCCTCCGAGATTGTAGCTGCAGTGAATGGAATCGGGTGGATGGTGTTAGATGCAAGTAAATTTCTTAGAAGTGATATTATGCTCGTCGGAATTATAATAATGGGTTTTACTGGTATTTTCCTAGATTGGTTGATCCGTGTTGCAGAAAGGAAAGCCGTACCATGGAAAGGAAAAGGTTAAGTTTTTATTCATGTCTGATTAGTAATTTTATTATGAAGTGAGAGGGAGGTTTTGGTTATGACAATCAAACAACAGAAAAACGTAATTGAAATCCGAGACCTTAACTTGAACTATGAAACTGACTTTCAGGCTGTTACGGCATTACAAGATATACAGTTGAACATCGAAGAGAGCAGCTTTGTTTGCGTGCTTGGTCCATCTGGCTGTGGCAAGACGACACTACTTCGCATAATTGCAGGGTTTTTACAGCCAACAAGTGGGAACGTTTACCTTGATGGTAAACCAATCCCAGACAAACCAGATGAACATCGAGGCGTAGTTTTTCAGCAGCCAACGCTCTATCCTTGGCTTAGCATCGAAGAGAATGTCGAGTTTGGACTGAAAATGCGAAAAACTCCTGTTCATGAGCGTCGTGACATTGTGCACGAATATTTAGAAATGGTTGGTTTAGAACAATTTAAAAAGATGGCCCCTTACGAGTTATCTGGCGGAATGAAGCAACGTGCATCTATTGCCCGTGTGCTAGCCAATGATCCGCGAATCGTCCTAATGGATGAACCATTCGGGGCTTTGGATGCGATGACAAAAGAACAAATGCAAGAAACCATTCGCTCCATTTGGAAGGAAACACACAAGACAATCTTTTTTATTACGCATGATGTAGAAGAAGCTCTCCTGCTTGGAACGAAAATCATCATCATGTCGGCGCGCCCAGGACAAATCATCAAGGAATACAACAATAATCTTCCGTATGAAATCGGGAATGGCCAAGGTCGTGAGTATAGGTCGCGAAAAGACTTCATCGAAAAGCGTGAAGAAATTGTAGATTTAATACAGCATTAGTGTGCTTCATTTATTTTCTAGTATGTAACTTGTAAAAACATGTGAATTACAGAGGAGACTAAAAAAATGAAAAAGTTTAAATTTACGTGGGTTTTTTCCTTACTCGTTGTACTTATTTTAAGTGCTTGCGGTAATCAATCAAATACACAGCCGGAATCTAATACCAAAACTGTGGAATTTAATATCGGTGTTCAATCCATACCTAATGTTGAAATCCTGACAAAATCTTTAGGATTAATAGAAAAGAATCTAGAAGGTATGAATGTAGAAGTCAAATGGCATCACTTTGACACTGGGATTGATGTAAATACAGCCGTTGCATCAGGAAGTATAGATGCGGGATTAGTAGGAACGCCAATGGCTGCAAGTGGAATTTCGCAGGAACTCCCATATAAGGTAGCATGGATCCACGATGTACTTGGAGATAATGAAGCATTAGTCGTAAAAAAAGATAGCGGCATTCAATCATTGGAAGATTTGGCGGGCAAAAAAATAGCAGTGACGTTTGGATCAACCCCGCACTATATGTTGTTAAATGCGCTTAAACTAAAAAATATTGATGAAAGTTCAGTTACATTTCTAGATATGCAGCCACCAGACATGTTCGGTGCTTGGGAAGGAAATCTTATAGATGGTGGATATGTATGGCAACCTGTGTTGGGTGAGATGAGCAATAGCGGAGGTGAAGTGATCTTAACGAGTGGAGACCTCGCCAATGATGGGTTGATTACAGCAGAAGTACTTGTTGTAAATGAAGATTTTATTGAAAAGCATCCAGAGATTATAGAACAATATATTGCTGCATTTAATGAGGGCGTTGAATTTTACCGTTCTTCACCTGAAGAAGCCTATCAAGCTGTGGCCGATGAATTAGAACTATCTGTTGAGGATGCATCACAAACAATGGATCAATTAATCTGGTTGAATGCTGAAGAACAGGCGAGTGAAAAATATTTAGGTGGTGCTATGGCAGACGTATTAAAGGATACAGCTGATTTTTTAGTCGATCAAAAGTCAATCACCTCTGCACCTGATCTAGAAGCTTTTAAAGAGGGAATTGATTCACAATTTGTTCAAGCAATTGCCAAAGAGTAAAGCTTCATGAAAGTATGACGTGTCAACTAAACTTTTTGATATTTCCGCAAACCTATATTACTAGGATTCTATTTTTAAAGACTTTAATGATGAATTAGGAAGGGGTTTGATAGTGAAATGATAAATACGGACATTGAAAAACTGTATGAAAAAGCAAATAAACATTTATGGCAAGATTTAAGCGATGCTGATAACGAATCAAGACCACAGATTGCAGTTGACGGTGAAGGCGCTTGGTCGATTGATATCGATGGAAAAAAATACTTTGAGGCCACATCTGTGCATAGTTGCTTAAACTTAGGGTATGGACAACAAGAACTGATTGAAGCAGCAACAGAACAAATGAAAAAGCTAGCTTACTTCACACCTGCTAAATTGCAAGTGCCGGCAGTCGAACTAGCTGCAAAACTAAGTGAATTATTTCAAGGCGACTACACGACGTTTTTCTCTACAAGTGGATCAGAGGCGAACGAAGTGGCTTTAAAAATAGCAAGACAATACCACATTCAAACTGGAAACCCTGGCAAATATAAATTTATATCCCATTATAACGGATACCATGGAGGTACATTAGGCATCCAGGGCGTTTCATCAACACCCGTTTTTAAATCAGATTTTCCTGGAATGACAGCTCCCGGATTTATCCATGTGTTACCGCCCTATGATTACCGTCCTCCTTTCGGTCAACAGACGGAAAGCACAGAACAAAGTGTAGCAAAGCATATTGAAAAAGTTATCCAACTTGAGGGACCCGAAACCGTTGCCGGTATATTTATTGAACCTGTCCTTTTCGCTGGCGGTTGCATCATCCCTTCACCAGAATATTTGCAGCTTATTTTTGATATTTGTAAAAAATACAACATCTTATTAATCGTTGATGAGGTTGTTACAGGTTTTGGTAAAACAGGAAAATGGTTTGGATTTATGCATTCTGAAGGGGTTCAACCAGATATCATTACGACAGCGAAAGGTTTAGCAAGTGCATATATCCCATTAGCAGCAACCTCAGTAAGTGAAAAAATATATTCTACATTCAATAGGAAAGGCAATCGTTTTAAACACTTTTCAACGATGGGCCCCCATCCAGTCGGATGCGCCGTCGCTTTAAAAAGTATAGAGATTATTGAAAGAGAACAGCTCGTCACTAAGGTAGCCCAATTAAGTCAAACAGTTTTGAGTAAGTTACATGAATTAAAGTCGTTCAATATCGTTGGAGATGTGCGTGGCATCGGATTTTTGTACGGAATTGAGCTTGTGAACGATAAACAAACGAAAGAACCGCTAAGTGATGAAACCATGTCTAAAATTGCATCAGCTTGTGAGGACAAAGGACTTCATTTTGCTATGGACGATAACGCAATCCGTTTGAATCCACCCCTAGTATCGACAGAAGAAGACTTACGTTTTTTAGTCGATACGTTAGCAACCGTATTGAATAAGTTTAATAAATAGCATAGGAAAATTTGAACTGCCCTCAATGGTTTTAACGACATCATTACAGGCAGTTCTTTTTTATTAATATGCTTCTAGTTCTCTTAATTCATCCCTCGCAATATCGAAGATGTTCAAAAGGCTATGGAAACCATAATAATCCTATAAATCTAAATTATTTGATTTAATTGAATATTGTTAAGATATTCGTTACAATTTTAGTAGAGAATATCCAATAAATAGAAAAGGAGCTACAACGATGACAAATGAGCAAAGCAAAGTGAAAGTCGCTGCGATTCAGTTGGAACCTAAAATTGGTGACCTGCATGCCAACTTGACCGCTTGTGAAAACATGGCAAACGAAGCCGGAGAAAAAGGGGCAAAGTGGATCATCATCCCTGAATTTTTCACAACGGGTATGGCCTTTAATCCCCGAATCGCCGAGGCCATTCAGATGCCGAATGGGGAAGCATATCAACTTTTACTTGATTTAGCAAAGCGTCACAATGCTTATGTCGGAGGCTCATTTATTGTCAGAGATGAGGATCAAATTGTTCGGAATGCGTTTTACCTTGCGTCTCCCGATGGGATGATAGGACGCCATGACAAAGACATTCCAACGATGTGGGAAAACTGCTTTTACGTTGGCGGCACAGATGACGGCATCATAGAGACGGATGAACAAACAGTCGGTGTCTCATTATGTTGGGAGTTCATGCGCTCGCAAACCGCAAGAAGATTACGTGAAAAAGTGGACGTCATCGTCGGAGGAAGCTGCTGGTGGAGCGTGCCATCAAGTCCGTTAGTACCACAATCGGTAACTGAGCGGTGGGAAGAAAAAAATGAACATACTGCACTTGAGTCTGTGCGCACTTTCGCCACGTATGTCGGTGCCCCGATCATCCATGCGGCACACGTCGGTGAAATCGAATGTCCATTGCCATGGATGCCAATGAATTACAAGGGCCATTACGAAGCAGGCTCAATGATCGTTGACGGTGCAGGTAACACCGTTGCCCTTCGCGATCGCCACGAAGGACAGGGCATCGTCATGGGAGACATTACAATCGGCAGAACGACGCCACAACAAGCGATTCCCGATAAGTATTGGCTTCACGACCGCGGACCCATCCCTTCCCTCGCCTGGTCGTACCAGAAAGTACACGGCAAACGTTGGCATAAACGAAACGTGGCCAACCAGAATCAATTGGCTTAGGTTCATTTCACACTACCCTAGGCCAGCTGACCCCTTCGTAGAGATTACACACAGCTCAGTACACTTTAACGAGGGGTTTGTCGTGAATGATTGAACTCCTGCTCCGTTACCGCGTGGAACGTCAATAATTTATCGGTCGTCCAAAACGATAAATCAAAGCTGGAAGCATCTCCGTGGAAGTTGCCTTCCAGCTTCACTTCCTTGCCGTCAACGATCGTATATAATTCCAATATATGTCCATCTGTTATTCCATTTAGCTCGTATTCTCTTTCTTCATAACGATCACCACTATCATCCATCATAAGCAGGGATACGGTGACATCCCCTTCGAAATTAGCTTCGTCAACCTCCATGAACAACTGGAACGGCACGTCCTCCTCAGCATAAAGATACCCATATACACTAGTAAACTCACTGAAAAATTTATTTAATCGTTCGTATTCTTTATTCTCCAATTCCTCATTGGCCACTTGCAATTCCGCTTGGATCGTCTTGACATACTCATCAAGTTCCTTTTCATCTACGGGTTTATACGGAAGGCTCTCTTCCTCTCCCTCCCGCTTCACGAAAAGAGTTTCATTGGAAAAAGTGGCATGATACGTTACCATACTTCCATCCTCGTCAACATGAAATTCATAAGTAGCTTCTTCTGTTGCCTCTCCAATCAAAGGGAATTCATTATCTTCTAAAACTGGCTCTCCCCTATCGTCTTCGATTATTTCTCGTTTGTGAAAGGTCCCTTTCACCTTTCCCTTTTTACTCGTCAGCTCAAAGGAATAAAGGATTCCGTTCTCACTGTAAACGAAAGCATCGAATTGATTCAGCGGATCATCTCTGTCCTTTGCTCCAGCAATCATCCACCAGCCCGCACCGACTACACCGATGAGTAACACGATGACCCAAAGTTTTCTCACTTATTTCCCCCTATGGTTCAGCCTGTTTTTAATACGTTATATTTTACCATATTTTTTAGGAGAAACGATGAGTAACTAACGATTTTCCGCCAATCGTCCAAGAGGGCCATCCTCATTAATTATATCTTGTAAGTCATAAACTGAGATTGGAAACATCGGAAACCCAAAAACATACGGCGTAATTTCGTAAAGCTGAAAATAAACAACAAGTGTTTTATCCGCAATATAAAAATCTTGATCAGGGCGAATCGTCGTAAAGTCACCTAAAGTCTGAATCTGACGTTGCTTAATTTGTTCATGAATCAAAGCTGACAAGCGCTGAACGTAATTGCTTCCAGGCTTAAACAAGTCTCTTAGTGTACACTGTTTGCCTTTTTCCAAATCAAACGTTAATGACTTAATGAACGTCATCCCATGAGCCGCATGGTGGTGATAAGTATAATTTGATAACGACAAACTTAACACGTTACGCTGATTATTCTTTATTTCATAAGAGCCAACCATCTCTTCTACTTCTGTCGGCATCTCCCCAACCTGTTCGTCTATTAACTGCTGAGTTTGATTGACGATCGCTTGATTTATCATTCGTTGCAGCCTTACATTTTTCAAATGAGCGACTTGCGGATAATAAACGTTTATCTTTGGACCGCTGCTAATTTTAAGCGTTCGAATATCTACCGGAAATGAAATAGCCATACCTTCCAGCTCCTTACCTCTTTTTACCTAGTCTATTCTCGAAAAAGGCGAGTGTGCTATCGTACAAATCAGCACCGATCTAGGTAAGGAAAAAAGGACAGAGCATAAAAAATAAGACATGGCTAATCAAGCCAAGTCTTAAAAGTAGTTTAATAAAATATGTAAAGATATCGTAAGTAAAAAGCTTTCCAACTTCTTATGCCGTTGAACCGCCGCTATGTTCTATGAGCGAGCAAGCACTTTGCATTAATTCAATCTTCTCACTTTCACGTAAATCCTTGTGAATAAAATCTTCCGCAACCTGCTTAAATTTACTCCAGACGAGAGTCTCCTCCGACTCTTCCCATAACGTTATAAATTCAGTTTCTACTAGTTTATAAAGTCGACTTCTTCTAATCAACTCATATGTAAAAAAGTCATTCGCCGTTATCCGACGGTGCTCTTCATCTCGGTTATGCATATAGGGGCCGGTGATAAGGTGTGCATCAATCTTATATGTGTCGTTAAATATAGGCTTATTAGTGAAACGAATCTCACAGCTGCTTTCTACGTTAGTGCATGCCCTTGCAATCGCTTGAAAGACTTTGAAATAATTGTCCAACACTTTATCATTGACCCCATACACCGACTTGAAGCCTTCCTTCCATGGCGGAGAGATCAAAATTTTAATACTCGCACCTTGCTTAGCGACTTTCGCCAAATAATCGCTAATATTGCTCGTCAAAATTAACCGATACCCTGACACCCATACCTCTCTCTCACAATCTACTAATAAATCTTCTAGCAATCTCTGTTTATTAAAATGAAGATTACTAATCCCAAACTCATGTACACCTTCAAGAAACTGATCATTTTTATGATTTTGATATTTAACATACACATCAGTTAAAACGACAAAAATAGTCGCTAACAAAGACGTACCACACGCCAAAGCAATTTCTGGAACGAATTTAATCTCTCTAAAAAATGGCAGCACGTAGACAGAAAATGAAATTAGAACGCTACCAAAGAGCATCATTAACACATACACATTATTATCAAGCCGATAGGCTTTTAACTTTGACCAAAGAGACAAGTTTCTTTCCATTACGAATGGGGGCCTCCTTTCACTATTTTTCGGAAATACACTGTGTCAATTCCTTCACCTCGGGAATCATCAATTGTCTTCACTAACTCAAAGCCTAATTTCATCAAGACGCGAATGTGGTCATGATTTGTCGACCATGTACGAGTCGTAACCGTCTCATGTTCATCAATCAAAGCAAATATTTGCTTATAAAAAGACGTCGTAATCCCCTGCCCCCGCTGCTCCTCTTCCACAATAATCGTTGTAACGTAAGTCGTTTCAATTCCATCCTCGAGATCCTGACAAACATACCGCGGTCGATACGACATGAACCCGACAACTCGATCTTGAACTAAAGCAACGAGGAATGACTGCTCCTTAAGCATCTCAAAATACTTTTTCGGTTTTACATTGGTAGGACTGCCACCTGACAAATTACTCTGATACGTATTTTCACGCGCAGATAATGGAGGTATGAACGCGTGATCATACCGACATAATAGCTCCCAAATATCTTCAAGATACTGCTCATTCGTTAGTGTCTTATGGTGTTCAATGTTCATCATTGGCTCCTATCTGAGTGAAGTTAACACTTGGCAAATCGGTGTCACTCACTCCCTCAAAATTAAAGACCGGAGTTGCAAATGTGGATAGTACATATTATTCCACATTTTGTCGTATTTAGTCTATTTATTAAGAACACAATGTCAAGATTATATTTTACCACTAACCCAATTAGCTTCTAACCTTTTAATTTAACCTATTTTCGAAAAAGGAGAGCATGTAAGCAAGCAAATGTCATTCGTTTTTTTGGGACGGTGCCCATACACATTGTGGCAAATGACCATATGGTAAAGGGAGGTAATTTTCAGGAAGGAGATGTAACGATGGATTATTACGACTATCCGTATGATAATGAGGAAAGGCAATGGTTATCGAATGTATTCAATCCTCTATTTCCAGGTAGCGGCCCATCCCATGGAGGACAATTTCCTGGTGGCGGACCAGGAAGACCGCCCGGTCCACCTCCAGGCGGAGGACCCGGCAGACCGCCTAGCTCTGGTCCATTTCCTGGTGGAGGACCCGGTGGCGGGCAAGCTGGAGTACCAACGACTCCACCTCCGTCATTCACACCCCAACAGCCACAATTCCAAACGTTCGCAGTCGACCCAGGGGCAATCAGAGGATGTCTCTTTCGGTTTACGTACGTGTGGTTAAATAGAAGAAATTCTTTCTGGTTCTACCCAACATTTGTCGGTCGAAATTCCGTCGCCGGATTTAGATGGAGTCGCTTCCGATGGGTCTATTTCGGCATCGACTTAAACAGAATTCAATCGTTTCAGTGTTTTTAATCGATTGAATAGAAGAGTGA
>DKGN01000118.1 GCA_002453275.1 Caryophanales bacterium UBA6769 | reverse complement strand
TTGGCGAAAACTTTTAGTTTTTATTTATCACCTCAACACGATCCTGCTTTAGTCAATTCCCCCGGAACAACCCAGCCATACAATGTAACGTTTAACAATTCAATGCGTGCGCATACTCAATTGCAGTCAAAACCGATTCCCGAAACTCCTCGCGACGGTTTTCAAAAATGGCGATTCCCCGATCTCCTTCTCTCCAATTACCTGCGGGAAGATTAAAAAGAACGGTTTGTAATTTATATTTCCTTGCCTTTTCCTTAATATCATGGGCTGAATTTTCGTATGGAAATTGAAATTCGACATGTTTAAAACCAGCCTCTTTCGCCTTTGCAAATCTGTCAATAAAAGGCACTTCTGTAAACAATGTTGATAGGTTCGGAGCAAATGTTAGCATCGTACGAAGCCTCCTCAATTTTCTATAAAACTTTTCGAAAAAATGTTTTTTTATGTTACCCATGCTAAGATTATATAAAAACAGAGAGGGAGAAATCATTGTCACTTTTTGAAACGAAAGTAATTGCCAATGCTAAGGATGGTCATGTAAATAATGTTACCTATCTAGAATATCTAGAGATTGCTCGTAAGAAACTTTACGCCTTATGTATTTCACTTGATGTTGAAGCGATGGTTGCTCACGTGAGTGCGAACTATAAAAAAGAGGTGTTCAACAAGGACGTGTTAACGATCCATAATACAATTGAAAAGGTCGGAAACACGAGCATCACTCTCCAACAAGAAATGGTTACAGAACATGACGAGCCTGTAGTTTCAGCAACTGTTGTGCTTGTTACTGTTAATCAAGAAACAAGACAAAAAGTTACTGTGCCAAATAAAATTAGAGAGTTAGAAAAGCATAATGTCATGTATTCAAATTAATTACACTTGCCTGCTTCCCTTTCGATTTGAGAAGCAGGCATTAAATTGCAACTTCTTCGCTTAGTATTCTCTTAAATTTTACACTTCTATTACTGGAAAATCAAAGTGAAATGCTCTATTTTACCCTTACTAATAGCCCCTCGCCTTTAATTGTTATTGAATCATTTGGACAAGCATTCCATTAGAGCCTTCGGACAAACTTTTAAATTCTCCATCATCTACACATGTAATCGGTCCATCGATGGACAACCGTTCCAATTGGGGTCGGAGATTGACTCACTCCACCAGAAATTTTATATTGCGCAACTACTTTATCATTTTTTAAGTAAAACTACTTCATAAATCAATATATATTTTAGTTTCATTAGGTAAATTGGCGGTTGCATTTTCAAAATACAAAATCAATAATAAAAAACAGCAGACCATTTTGTCACATACCTTCCCTGTTTCCCATCAATGTTTTTCTTTATTTAGTATTTGCATACACTTTTGTCTAGAAAGCTATATTCCTGCCATATTAGCGGCTTTTTTGCTATAATGTGAATGATTGTATATTTGGAGGGAATATTTATGCCTACACCGAGTATGGAAGATTATATTGAGCAAATTTATTTGCTTATTGAGGATAAAGGGTATGCAAGAGTGTCAGATATAGCTGAAATTCTTGGCGTGCATCCTTCTTCTGTTACAAAAATGGTCCAAAAATTAGACAAAATGAATTATTTGATTTATGAGAAATACCGAGGCTTGATGCTTACTTCAAAAGGAAAGAAAACCGGTAAGCACTTCGTCTACCGGCATGACCTATTAGAAGAATTGCTACGGATCATTGGCGTAGAAGAAGATAAAATATACGATGAAGTTGAAGGAATTGAACATCATCTGAGTCTAGAAACAGTTGATAGAATTAGCGATTTAGTTGAATATTTTAAAGAAGACGAGAACAGAATAAAAAAGCTTAAAGAAGTTCAACGGAAAAATGAAGAGGAAGAAGAACAAGAAGCATAGGTTCAACCTATTATTTACTGCAAGATTGGTTTAATTTTTTGGAGAAGCTTATCTAATTGGTGAGCGTGCTGCGTATACATTTGTTTTGCTTCATTGTTTTCTGTTTCCAGTGCAAATAATTCCAAGTCCGCCTGACACTTTTTGACCGTTGCCATGAGCAACGGTTTTTCTATCGGTTCAGGAACAGTAATTTTATCATCAAATAAATCAACTGTTAATTGTCCCGTTACATCAACTTGTCCAAGATAAACATTTTCAATTGTAACTCCAATTTTTTCTAGTTCTGTTTTTAACCATTCTCGATTCAGTCCTCTATTTTTTAAAGACTCATCTAAAATGTGGCCATCCATTATAACCGTCTGGGGTTCCTTCTCAATTCCGGCAGGTATGTGCAAATCTTTTGAAGTGAGTGGTTGCTTTTCTTTTTTTAACAACACACTTAAATCACCATTTGTTTCTAATACGGCAAATTCCACATCAGCTACGTTAAACACATTTTTCTTTCTTAATTGGCTTAATAAATTGTCTGCAGAATAATGTTCTTGCTTCAAGTTATCTTCCATAATCTTGCCATCTTTAATAAATACAGTTTCGGTACCTTCAGAAAAATCACGTACCACTTTGCTTTTAAGTGATATGTAATTCAATAAAAAAGGGACAAAAATCCAAATGGCAATACTTGCAACACCATAGCTAATCGGAATTCCTGTATCAATTGATAAGTGACCTGCAATTGCTCCGATTGTAATGCCGATAATATATTCAAAAAATGACATTTCTGACAGTTGCTTTTTTCCTAACAATCGGATCACAAAAAATAACCCAATGAGGATAGTGAATGAACGAATAGCAACCTCAAGCCAGCCTGACATTGTTCATCTTCCTTTCTAAAATCCTTTGTACTGAGGTTCTTCCCTTTCTAGATCACCGATCCTTTTAGTCAGATCATTTATTACTTTGTCACATTGTAAAGTAGCCTCGTGTAATTCCCTTTGAGCATGGGCATCTTCTGATTGCAAGGCAAAGGTCTCCAATCCTGACCTAATATTTTTCATACTTGCTAAACATTGTTTCACTTGTGATGCTACAGTCATAAAAACACACTCCTATCCTTTTGGTTTAAATAAAAGTGCTCCGATAAAGCCAAAAATAATCGCTGCCGAAATACCGGCACTCGTCACTTCAAACATCCCTGTGACAACTCCAATAAGCCCATGCTTCTCTGCTTCTTGTAATGCGCCATTTACTAAAGAATTTCCAAAGCTCATAATCGGTACAGTCGCACCCGCTCCTGCGAAGTCGATTAATCGATCATAAAAACCAAAGCCTCCTAATATAGCCCCAACGACGACAAATGTACTTAACGTATGCCCCGGTGTAAGATTAAAAACATCGAACATAATTTGCCCAATTACACAAATCGCTCCTCCAACGACGAAGGCCCAAAAAAATATCATTGTCCAGCACCTCCATATTCAATGGATACGGCATGAGCAATACACGGGATTGTTTCACCTTGTTGATATGAAAGTGGCGATAACAATGCGCCCGTTGCAACGACTAATATTTTTTTAAACTGTCCTTTAATCATGCGGTTTAATAAATGCCCATACACGACAACCGCGGAGCACCCGGTTCCACTACCTCCAGAAAACACTTCTTGATCCTCCCCGTAAATCATGAGACCACAATCTTGATACTTTGATTCGTCTATTTGAACATTATGCTGCGCAAGCATTTCTAACGAAACATCTCGTCCAATCTTTCCAAGATCCCCCGTTACAATTAGATCGTACTCATCTAGATCAACACCTGTATCTCTTACATGTGCTTCGATTGTGTCGACGGCAGCTGGTGCCATTGCTCCCCCCATATTAAAGGGATCCGTTAACCCCATATCAACGACTCTTCCAATCGTTGCACTCGTAACATAAGGCCCGTTACCTTTTGCTGTAAGCAAAGCCGCTCCTGCTCCAGTCACTGTCCATTGGGCAGTGGGTGGTTTCTGACCACCATATTCTGTCGGATAACGAAACTGTCTTTCGGCAGCGGCATTATGGCTAACAGCACCAGTCAGCACGTTATTACCAGATTGACTGTTGACAATTAAAGCACCGATTGCAAGTCCTTCCATCGCTGTGGAACAAGCACCAAATACGCCAAGATATGGTGCCCCTAGTGTCCTCGCCGCAAAATTAACTGGAGTTAATTGATTAATTAAATTTCCAGCAATAATAAATTGTACCTTGTCCTTTGTTACGTTTGCTTTCTCAGTTGTTCGTAAAAATGCTTCTTCTAATAAAACCTTTTCAGCTTTTTCATAAGAGTCTTGTCCCATCCATAAATCTTCATGTAAAATATCAAAGTCATCAGCAAGCTTTCCTCTTGCCTCAAATGGACCACCTGTCGTAGCCGTAGCGGTAATCACTGGTTTGTTTTTAAAAATCCAAGTCCGATGGCCTTGAAGCATTACAAACCACCCCATTGAATGAAGATCGTTTTGATAAGTGCAATTACAAATGCAGAAAATACGCCGAAAACGATAACAGAGCCTGCAAGCTTAAACATATTACCACCTACACCAAGTACATACCCCTCTGTACGATGCTCAATCGCAGCAGAGACAACGGCATTGCCAAAACCTGTAACAGGAACAGCACTACCTGCTCCCGCAAATTGTGCAATCCTGTCATATACTCCAAAGCCAGTCAACAGCATGGAGATAAAAATCAAAATTGCAACGGTAGGATTTCCAGCGGTTTGTTCTGTAAAATCAAATTGAAAAACGATAAACGTCTGAATAAATTGACCAATTAAACAAATGAATCCACCAACAAAAAAAGCTTTGACACAATTTCCGAAAACAGGTCTTTTCGTTTCTTTCGTTTTTTGGAGTTTTTGGTATTCTTGTTGAACGGGAGTTAAATTTTTTTTCTTGTTATTTGCCACGGCTACCTCACCACTTCTTTTACCTTTTCATTTAAAGCATTATGTTTTTTCGTTCATCAACTTTTTGATTCGAGAAAGTTCTTTTTTTAACTTCTTTTCACTCATATCGCCCTCATGTATTTTTTCTTGTAATTGTTCAATCTCTTGCATAATTTTCTCATCGTAAGTTACTTTCACTTTAACGTCTTTAAAGTCTTTTTTTAATTCAGATTGAATTTTTTTTTCGATTTTTCTTATATTAAAGCGTTCAAAATGTTCAACATCAAATGCAACGATGAGGAGTTTTTTTGAATTAACCCCGTTTGCTTTCGTTACTTCCTCGCGTTCTAACGTCTTCTTTACTGCTTCATTTGCTATCGACTGATTTACTGGTTTCTGGGAAGAAGTTTGTGTTAGTATCGGATTTTCCATTTCTTCTGCTTTTTGCTGACAGCCTGTGACTATAATGAAAGCTAAAAACAGTGTGACCCATGTATTTTTTTTCAAATTAAACACCACATCTCATTTTAAATAAACGGTCTAATGGTAGATTGACTAAGCTCCCACCTAAAGAAGGGAGCTTGTAGGTTTTAGTAAAGATCTTACTGCTGG
>DKGN01000042.1:1315-5252 GCA_002453275.1 Caryophanales bacterium UBA6769 | reverse complement strand
TAATACTTCCCCACATAAATATGAGAGCGGCACACTAAACACACCTGGTATTGCTGGTTTATTAGCTGGGCTTCGGGTTATACAAGAACGTACGTTACAAGCGATTGCTATGCATGAACGGGCGCTAGCGACTGAGTGTATTGAACGATTAAAAGCGATCGATAGTGTGACAATCTATGGAGGAGAATGCGAGTCCAGTCGTTTAGGTGTCGTTGCATTGTCAGTTGCTGGAATTGATAGTCAAGAGTTAGCGATGATTTTAGATCAACATTACGATATTGCGGTAAGACCAGGGTTACATTGTGCACCGTTAATCCATGAGCAATTAAATACGACAAAGCAAGGCTTAATCCGTGTAAGCTTTGGATTTACGAACACGAAAGAAGAAGTGCATACGTTCATCAACGCACTAAAAGAAATTACACAATACTTTTAAGCGATATTATGTAAATACAGTTTGTCCGAATGGCTTTGTTGTCCGTCGATATAACGATAAAAACAAACTATCTGCGATGAAGTCTGCCATTGACATGACGAGATGAAGCCTCGTGTTTTGTAGCACGATATGTTGCATGAATCCACTAACGTTTACAATTCCAGTAATGTGCATATGACCGACAGGGGGTAGATGTTTGTTTACCCCAGCCCCTGGCTTTACTGGTCCATCATCTGCAGTCACAATCCCGATACTCGAAAGCTTCCCAAGACATGCATCGATACCGACAACAAATGGATTTGTAAAAGATGTCTCAATTTCATGGAGTGTTTCATTCAAATTGATCGCATGTACAGGGGATGCCAACGTACCAAAGATTTTGTCATCCGGTAGTCGGCTTTTTAATTTCGTTCCGATAAGTGGACCGAGCGAATCTCCTGTTGAGCGATCCGTCCCAATACAGACGATGACAAGCTGTTGATGAGGCGTACAAGGAATCATTTCATTTAAAACTTTTGCAAAAGCCAAAACCCCTCCAGTTTCTTCATGGTGGATCCGAAAGAGTCTATCCTTTTTTTGAAATAGTTTACGTTGAAGATTCATAGGTTCCTCCCCTTTGTAATAGTAGTAACAGTATACGGAGTTGTACTGACTTCTATACATGGACAATCCGTCTTGGGGGGAAAAGTGATGTGGCGAGCAGGGTTTAAATGGTTATTTTTAATTATTGGTACGACAATTGGGGCTGGCTATGCATCAGGCAGGGAACTATGGCAATTTTTTGGGCATGAAAGTGTACTAGCTATTGTCATTTTTGTTATTTTATTCACCATCTCTTGTTATGTCATTTTGTACATAAGCTTTACGCAAAAAACCGTTCATTATTTACCAGTTTTAGAAACATTACTCGGAAAAAAAATGACAGCTTTGTACGATTTTATGATTATTTTATATTTGTTTACGGTTACGGCAGTCATGTATGCTGGTAGTGGAGCAGCACTTGAAGCATTTCGTATACCGTATTTAATCGGTATTCTCGTGAGCGCATTTCTCGTCGTTATTTTGTTCTTTTGGAAAGCAGATGGCGTTGTTACGATGAACGCTTTGCTTATTCCTATCCTGATCGTGCTTTTACTCGCTACACTCTTGTTTTTTTTGTTTTCCCAAAAGACTATTTTTGAATTAAGCTGGCAACACCAGTCGAATTGGAAGGCTGGATTTATTTTTACTTCGTTAAATATTTTGCCGCTCGTTGCAGTCTTAGGCGCCATCGGATCAAAAATTAAACACCGTTGTGAAATTTGGATTGCAAGCTTTGGGAGTGGACTATTGTTAGGTGGAATTACACTCATTTACAACGAATCGCTAATTCACGTTGCTGAGGAGCTCATGTATATTGAAATTCCACTTTTTGCGATTTTGAAACATTACCCATTGTTTATGGCTGCTATGATGACAATTCTTCTATGGCTAGCCATTTATACAACAGCAGTATCAGGCTTACTCGGTCTGACAAGTCGGCTTCAAGATAAATTTAACTTTCCGTGGTGGCTGTTTGCGTTATTGTTAACATTAGCTATGCTTCCGATTACATTTATCGGTTTTTCAAACTTAGTTGCATTTTTATATCCGTTGTATGGGATTGCTAACTTGTATTTGTTGGCCGCGTTACTTTTTTATCCTTTTATGAGAAAGCGTTCTGAATAAGCAATGAAGTTTTAAACTTTTCATAAGCATGCCAGCCAAATCGTGATAAAATGACAGGTAGAAAAACAACAGCTTGCGGTTTTCAACAAGTAGCGGAAAAAATGAAGGAGGAATAAGCATGTCTGACAAATCGTTTGGGCTGAATGATATTGTAGAAATGAAAAAACCTCACCCATGTGGTGAAAATCAATGGAAAATCATTCGACTTGGCGCAGACATTCGCATAAAGTGTACAGGCTGTGATCATAGCGTAATGATGCCGAGACGAGAGTTTACTAAAAAAATGAAAAAAGTACTAGATAGGCATAGTGAAGACGAGTAAATGAACTTGCACGAATAAGACTGACTCACTATAATAAGGAAGATTATGTTTTGTACGCATGTTTTTTTGATAAGGAAGGAAGTGGAGTAGTGTCGTTAACAACAGGAATTGTAGGACTTCCAAATGTTGGGAAATCAACATTATTTAATGCAATTACACAGGCAGGTGCAGAGGCGGCGAATTACCCATTCTGTACAATTGATCCGAACGTCGGAATAGTGGAAGTTCCTGATGACAGACTACAACAATTAACCGAAGTCGTGAAACCGAAAAAAACGGTACCGACAGCTTTTGAATTTACAGATATCGCAGGGATCGTCAAAGGAGCGAGCAAAGGAGAGGGGCTTGGGAATCAGTTTTTGTCACACATACGCCAAGTTGATGCAATATCTCACGTTGTTCGTTGTTTTAACGATGAAAACGTAACCCATGTGGCGGGCACAATTGATCCGATCGCTGATATCGAAACGATAAACGTTGAGCTTATTTTAGCTGACATGGAGTCCGTTGACCGACGCTATGAACGTGTTCAGAAATTAGCGAGACAAAAAGATAAGGAAGCGCTAATTGAATATGAGGCGTTAGCAAAAATTAAAGAAGCATTTGAAAATGATTTACCTGCACGGAGTGTAGAGTTAACAGAAGAAGAACAAAGAATCGTTCACGGTCTCCATCTCTTAACGATGAAACCAGTTTTGTATGTGGCAAATGTAAGTGAAGAAGACTTATTGAACGGTGGAGACAATGAGTACGTTCAAAAGGTCCAAGAATATGCAAAAGCGGAAGATGCCGAGGTAATCGTCGTCTGCGCCAAAATTGAGTCTGAAATAGCGGAGCTTGACGGTGATGAACGCCAAATGTTTTTGGAGGATCTTGGAATCGAAGAGTCTGGTCTTGATCAATTAATTCGAGCAGCCTATGAATTACTTGGTCTTGCAACATACTTCACTGCAGGGGAACAAGAAGTAAGAGCATGGACATTTCGTTTAGGTACAAAGGCTCCACAAGCAGCAGGGATCATTCATACAGACTTTGAACGAGGCTTTATTCGAGCGGAAGTTGTTTCTTATGAAGATTTAATGGAAGCTGGTTCAATGGCAGTTGCAAGAGAAAACGGAAAAATTCGCCTTGAAGGAAAAGAGTATTTCGTACAAGATGGCGATGTCATTCATTTTCGCTTTAACGTATAAAAAAGCAATTGCATAGACGCATTATATTTGCTATAATTCAGTGATGTGAGTAATGAATGTTACTCCTTGTCCATTTATAAAAAATGGGCCGCTTAGACCAAAGGGAGGTGTGACGCGATATGCGTAAATATGAGATCATGTACATTATTCGTCCAGACTTGGAAGAAGAAGGACGTAAAGCATTAGTTGAACGTTTTAGTACTATTTTAACGGATAACGGTGCTGAACTTGAAAAAGTTGATGAAATGGGTATGAGACGTCTTGCTTACGAAATCAATGATT
>DKGN01000042.1:826-1077 GCA_002453275.1 Caryophanales bacterium UBA6769 | reverse complement strand
GATGACATTATTCGTTTCATGGCGATTCGCCCTGGTGAATAATTGAGGGAGGGATTCTGATGATGAACCGTGTTGTTTTAGTCGGTCGTTTAACGAGGGATCCAGAATTGCGTTATACACCAAATGGAGTTGCTGTTGCTAGCTTTTCTTTAGCTGTTAATCGTCCCTTTACGAATCAACAAGGGGAACGTGAAGCAGACTTCATTAATATCGTTGTATGGCGTAGACAAGCTGAAAATGTCGCGAATTAT
>DKGN01000042.1:0-599 GCA_002453275.1 Caryophanales bacterium UBA6769 | reverse complement strand
CTGAAAATGTCGCGAATTATTTAAAGAAGGGCAGTTTAGCCGGTGTAGACGGACGTTTACAATCACGATCTTATGAGAATAACCAAGGTCAGCGTGTGTTTGTAACGGAAGTTGTTGCAGAGAGTGTTCAATTTTTGGAGCCTCGAAGCTCCACACAAACGCGCGAGGCTTATCCCGACTTTGGACAACAAGAACAAGGCGGCTATCAGAACCCGAACGAGCGACAAGTAGAGAAAAAAGGGTTTGACAATGACCCTTTTTCAAATGATGGGAAAACGATTGACATCTCGGATGATGATTTACCGTTTTAACATCGCAACTTTTTTAAGAAGGAGGGCTTCGTATGAGTCGTCAAGGACGCAGAGGACGTCGCCGGAAAGTATGTTTTTTTTCATCTAATAAAATTACGTACATTGACTACAAAGACGTCGATTTGTTAAGACGCTTCGTTTCCGAGCGTGGAAAAATTCTTCCACGTCGTGTAACAGGAACAAGTGCGAAATATCAACGCCAATTGACACGTGCAATCAAACGTGCTCGTCAAATGGCACTACTGCCTTATTCAGCAGATTAATAAGTAATACCAAAGGGCTACGATA
>DKGN01000016.1 GCA_002453275.1 Caryophanales bacterium UBA6769 | reverse complement strand
AAGGGTTGTAAATGGATGACCACCTTATAACCTTTGATAGAAAGTAAAGAAAGCCGAGGGGAAAGCGAGATGAGTCTGAACGATATAAGCAGAAGCAAGAGCCAAAAAGAGGAACAAGAAATTCGATTACGTGAACGAAACAATTTGTTTTTTATCATAGTAGTTAGCCTTTTTTTAATCTTACTTTTTTGGAAAATAGCGACAGCATCATTTAAAATTGATTTTGCGGTCTTGATTACATTTTTATTAGCGTTGTTTTCAATTGGGATGTCTTATTTTTATTATTTGAAGGTGAACACAGTCTTAAAAGAGGTGCGTGAATATTTAAGCGGAGAGCAAGCAGTGACTGTGCATTCGGAAAATCGCAACTCTAATATTAAAAAACCATTAGATGAAGCAAGTAAGGATAACATTATTCAATTTGATCAATTTTTTTCTTCAGATGAGATTGATCCAACAGTACAGTTGGAGGTCGAAGAAAAAACGTTGAAGCTAAAAGAAGAAGAAAGAAAAGAATTACTAGAGCGCTTGCTAAGTCAAGCTGGATTGGATGAGGATGAAAAGCAAGTATATATTTCTCAATTTGAAAAAGTTGACGATGATTTATTTAATGTTCGGTCAAATTTACAAGTGTTAAGGAAAAGAATCAATCAGTCATTTTCAGACATGTTCGTGTTAGAGAAAACAAAGCAAGTTCGAGATATTATTGACCAACTTGGCTCTGACTTTGTAAACGATGGCTCATTTGCTGAAATTAACGCTCGGTTTCAGTCATTAAAAACCGATCTCTCACAAGCGTCAATAGACTTTTTAGAAGAAAATGCGTACATCGATAATGAGGGAAGTTTAAACCGCAAAGGATATCGTGAATTCTTGAGAGTAGCTAAAAAAATGTCATGATCAGCTAGGGAACTCACTCATAATTTTCTCCCTGTGGCCCCTTCAGGCTTGTTCAGACGCCAGAAAGCAATCGAATCATCTTTAATGAATAAAGGCACACGTTCATCTGAGCGTGTGCCTTCATCAGTTTTAGAAGTATTTACGTTTAAAAATTAGGATAAATTTACACGAGATTGGGAAATGCTAAACGGTAAGAGAAGGAGTGAATAACATTGGAGAAAAAGACATATTACGTTGGTGTTGCTTCAGGTCAAATTACACAGCAGCCGGACACAACACCTTGGGAATATGAAATTCAAGCATCAGATGAAGAAATTGCAAGACTTCGTGATTTGTTTGAACGAGCAAATCGACAGAACTTCGATATTGCGTATGTAGTTCTTCATCCAATTGAAGGACCTAAAGAAGAACATGATTTCAAAAATTATGATCATACATTGCAAGAGATCTATAGAATGGTGCGAGAACTTGGCAATGAAGATGCAAAAGCTCACATTGACAGCATAGATGTTATTCAAGAATTAGGAAAAGACTATATGTGATAGGTGGCTAAAAATATGTATCCTACCTTAATTATACTCGTCTTAGCACTTTTATTATTTGGTTTAGTTTACTCGTTACTAAAAGCGAGCAGACAGGCGCAAGCACCCAAAAGTGAACAATCCGGAAACGCAATCGGAACTGTTTTTTGGATATATGTTTTTTGGGCAGTTATTGCTTTCGGAGGAATCTTATTATATGCTATTTACAGATTATAAAGTCGGCAAAGTTTGAATTATAGCATGTTTAAATTCTCATTGACAAGCTAACCGAATGACTATATAATTTATTTGAAAATTCATATGGCGACCTAATCGCCCAAAAACATACTGACCGGTAAGTAGATGTTCTATTTATCGTGAGGCTAACACAAACTAAAGGGGGATTTACCGTGGATTTAAGACTAACTGATGAGCAAAGAATGGTCCAAAGGACGATTCGTCAATTTGTTGAAAGGGAATTAATTCCTTTAGAAAATGAAGTACTAAGAAATGATATTGAAGGTAAACCAAGTCTTTCCACTGAAAAGTTGGAAGAACTTCAACTAAAAGCAAAAGAAGCCGGTTTCTGGGGAATTAACACACCAGAAGAATATGGTGGGGCTGACCTTGGTGCAGTAATGATGGCACTTGTACTTATGGAAACTTCGAAAACGTTTGTGCCTTTCCAATTCGGTGGGACAGCAGACAACATTCTTTATTACGCTAATGAGGAGCAGAAGAAGGAGTATTTGCTTCCGACAATTAGTGGCGAGAAAAAATCTTGTTTTGCGATGACTGAGCCTGGTGCAGGTTCTGATACTCGTAACATCAAGATGACAGCTGTAAGAGACGGCGATGAGTGGATTCTCAATGGTGAGAAAACATTTATCACAGGTGGTAACGAAGCGGATTTCGTTATGGTTATCGCTGTAACAGACAAAGATCTTGGACCACAAGGAGTAACATGCTTCCTCGTAGACCGTGACATGGGTTGGACATCTGAGTACATTCATACGATGGGTGACTGGGGTCCAGCGTCACTATTCTTTGATAACGTTCGCGTACCACATGAGAACATTCTTGGAGAAGTTAACGGTGGTTACAACCTTGGTTTAGAATGGATCGGTAATGCGCGTTGGATCGTAGGTGCTCGCGCTGTTGGTATGGCTGAGCGTGCGCTTCAAATGGCTATCGACTATTCACATGAGCGTGAAACATTTGGAAGACCAATTGCAGATCGTCAAGCGATCCAATGGATGATTGCAGACTCAGCAGTTGAAATTGAAGCAGCAAAATGGCTCGTTTTAAACGCTGCTCATACACTTGATCGCGGTGAAGATAATCGACACCTTGCTTCAATGGCGAAGTTATACGGTGCAAACATGGGTAACAACGTCATTGACCGCGTTTTACAAATTCATGGTGGAATGGGTTACACGAAAGAATTCCCATTCGAAAAATGGTATCGTGAAGCTCGTCTCTGGAGAATTTACGATGGAACAGACGAAATTCAGCGCATGATTATTTCTCGTAACCTTCTTAAAGGTAACGTTAAAATCGGCGATTATATCTAATTTATACGAGACAACAGGACGCAACAGAATTGCGTCCTGTTTTTTCTCATTCACTATTATAATATTCAGATTGATTAAGGAGGCTAATACATGACACTTGATCCACAAGCAAAGCTCATTCTTGACCAAATTGAAAAGGCGGGTGTGCCTCCATTACATACAATGTCTCCTCAGGCCGCTCGGACAGCATATGGTGCAATGCGTTCAACGAACAAGGTTGAAGAGGTTGGTGTTATCAAAAATCAAGTAATCCCTGGTCCACATGGCGATATTCCGATTCGAATTTATAAGCCTTTGCATGCTCAAGCTGAGAAGTTACCGATTCTTGTGTTTTATCATGGTGGTGGTTGGGTAATTGGGGACCTTGATACACATGATGCTGCATGTCGTACGTTAACGAATGAAGCGGAATGCATCGTTGTCTCCGTTGATTATCGGCTTGCACCGGAGCATAAATTCCCAGTCGCTGTTGAAGATGCATTCGCGGCTTTAGAATGGGTAGCCGAACATGCAGATGAATTTGGCGGTAATCGTGAAAAAATTGCTGTTGGGGGAGATAGTGCTGGTGGCAACCTTGCGACTGTTACTACTATTATTGCAAAAGAGCAACAGGCTCCACATATCGCATTTCAACTACTCATTTACCCTTCAACGGGAGTTGGACCGACAAAATCATATGAAGAAAATGGGGAAGGTTATTTTTTAACAAAAGATTTAATGGCATGGTTCAGAAAACAATATTTGAATACCCCAGATGATGTGAACCACCCTTACCTCAGTCCCTACTTGTATGAGGATGTAAGTGGCCTCCCACCTGCGCTCATTATGACAGCTGAATATGATCCACTTCGGGATGATGGTAAAGCGTATGCAGATAAGCTAAAGGCTGCAGGGGTTGACGTTGAATATGTAGATTATCCAGGCATGATTCATGGATTCATTACAATGGCAAATATGATAGACAAAGGACAAGAAGCTCTTGAAGATGCGGCAAACGCATTAAAAAAAGCTTTTGTTTAAAATATTAAGTTGAGCAAAAACTCGCCAAGGGAATTGCTGACTACGGCTTTAAGCGGATACGGAAGAGGGGCATAATGAGTGTATGCCCCGTTTCTGTAGTTCTTAAAATATTTTATGGTGATAACAAATTTTAAAGTATTCTGCATCTTTATTTGTACGAAACTCAATTTCAGCAATCTCTAAATAATATAAAAATAACTCGCTTAGCCTTTTGTCAAAATTATATATTCTCTTTCTTTGTCTAACTGTAACAGTTCTTTCAGAAGACTATTAGACATCAATATAGCCAAATTTATAAAAAAATGACCCACCCTGGTTCGCATTGTGAAGAGGCGTGGTGAGTTCTATTACTTATATTATGAGCATTGCTTTTTGTCTACACAAATGTTTAATAAATTCACCTAAAGTCATCACTAATGAAACACACTAAACGGCAAGCTTTTGTATGTCTATGTATTAACGAAAGTTTATAAATTGGACATCAATCGATAGATCAACTTCGCGAATAGCTGCGATGACTTTTTGAAGATCATCTTTACTTTTTCCTGATACACGTAGTTGGTCATCTTGAATTTGTGATTTTACTTTTAACTTTTTATCTTTAATTAATTTATTTAGCTTTTTCGCATTTTCTTTGTCAATGCCTTCAACAAGTGTTGCTCGTTGTCGAACAGTGCCACCTGAAGCAGGTTCAATTTTTCCATAATCAAGATTTTTTAGTGGGACGTTACGTCTAATTAATTTACTTATTAACACATCTTTTAGTTGATTCAACTTGAATTCATCATCAGATATGAGGATAATCTCTGAGTCCTCAAGCGAAATGTTACTTTTACTTCCTTTAAAATCATACCGATTTGCAATTTCTTTTTCCGCAATATTAATTGCATTCATTACTTCGGTTCGGTCTACCTTTGATACGATATCGAACGAGCTTTCTTTTGCCATCATCAAACCTCCAATCTATTGCCTTCAGTGTAGCAAAGTATCGAACACATAAAAAGGGAAAACCATTTCCGAGGAAATAATTTGGAGAAATTTGTCAATTAATTAAAATGAAAAGGACTGAGTCTTCTATATTCGACACATACCTTTCCACATAACTCAAAATTACGTAGCAGAAACGGTTAAACGTTATTCTTCGCTTTTCCGTCTTTGAAGTTCAGCTACAATAGTCGGATACATCTTCTCAACTTTAAAGAAAAAGAGTAAAAAGACAAGCAATAGTCCAAATAGAATGGGAAGGTGTATGTTAATCAATTTAATCATTGTTATCGCAGTTTCATTTTGAGCAGTTGCCTGACCGACATAGCCACCCAAACTTAAACACCAACCGATAATCGCTAACCCTAAACCGGTACCAACCTTTGCACCAAAGCTAGCTCCACTATTGAGCAAACCTTCTGTGCGAACACCAGTCTTATAATCACCATACTCAACCGTATCATTAATCATAGCTACCATAAGACCGAGACTTGGCATAGCGCCTAAACCAGCTAAGGATGATCCGATTAAAAATGTTGTTAAATCTAATGGATCGATCATTTTAACTAACTGTCCGGCGAGCGCAACAAACCAACCAATAATCATAACATTTCTTTTTCCAAATCTTTTGACGAGTGGTCCCATAAAAAACAAACCTAATACCATAGGACCGGTGAGGGCGAGACCAACTAACGGAAACAAATTTTCATTTCCTAATACCCAACGTGCATAGTACAAGCCGCCACCTTGAACGAGTCCAAGTATGATATAAAATAATACACATACAACAGTAATTAGAAACCAATAAGGATTTTTTGCTAATGCACTTAGTCCTTGTTTTAAAGGAATATTTTTTTCTTCACCTAATGGGGAAGAGACCCTTTCCTTCACAGTGCGAAATGTAACATATAAGGGGACGATTGTCACGATCGCATACACAATCGCTAATGATGTCCAGCCAAATTTAGCAGCGACAGGCTGGGTTAAGGTCATTACAATAAGGGTACCAAACATGAACCAGATGGCGGAATTAATATTGGCTAAGGAGCGACTATGTTGATCTTGTGTCATCATCGCTAAAAGAGTCTTATATGGAATGGCTACCATTGTATATAGAAGGATGAACGCAAAATACGTCACATATGCATAAGTGAGTTTAGCTGAATTACTTACATCCGGGACGGTAAATAGAGATAAGATTGCTAATCCAAGAGGCAATGACATCCATAAAATCCAGGGGCGAGCTTTTCCTAGCTTTGTTTTTGTTTTATCAACAACTGTTCCCATTCCTAAATCAGTAATTCCATCAAAAAGTCTTGAGACTAGCATGAGTGTTCCAACAGCACCTGCAGTAATACCGGCAGAATCAGTGTAGTAATACGTTAAAAATGAACTTGTTAGAGTAAATGAGGAGTTAAGTCCGAAGCTCCCTAACCCATACCCCCATATTTCTTTTTTTGGCGGCTTTTCAAGTTCATAGCGTGTGTCCTGGCTTATATCTGCATCAACCTTAACAACTTCCATACTATTCTCCCCCTTCAGATTAGACTGAATATTAAGTTTTGTAAGGGCTTACAAAAGATTAGATTAATATATTTAGAGTCTTGTAAATTTTCTAAACCCTTTCAGCTAGCATAGCATAACAATTGAATCTTGCCTATGAAAATTTTAAGTGTAAAAACAGATGCCCCTATTTCAGTATGACAGCCTATATATAGGATGAAGGGGGTGAGAAAATGGCAGTTGCAGAAATCAAAAGTTCACAGCTTCGTCTCGTTTTCCATGTCGGTTCAGACGAAGAAGGTGATCCAATCTTCCGAAATAAAAATTTTAACAACGTGAAACCGACGGCCACAGCTGACAATTTATATGCGATTGCGACAGCATTTGCAACGCTTCAAGAACATGAATTATATGAAATTGTCAGAAACGACTCATCTAAAGTTGATGAGGAGTAAGGGAATACGAACTAACTTCATGAGAAGGAATGAAAGGAGGGAAATAATGGATGGCCAAGCAAATTGAAATGCAATTTATGAACGAAGAAAACCGCACGGTGACAATTTCTTTAGAAGATCCAGTTGAACCTGTCAATTCTGCAGATGTTAATGCTGCAATGGATGCCGTTATTTCAGAAAATGCACTTACTTCAAGTGGAGGAAGTCTCGTTGCAAAAAAAGGTGCGCGTGTTGTCGAACGAATAGTAACAGAAATTGATCTTGATTAATAAAGGGGGCAGTATGCCCCTTTTAAGATGTTAAATAGAAATGCTAGGGAGGATCTGAACATGGAACCTTGGATATCCCTCATTAGTGATGTTGGCTTTCCAGCTATTATTACGTTATATTTACTTCATCGAATTGAATCGAAGCTAGAAAAACTCAATAATAGCATAACGTCATTACCTCAAAAGATGAAGGAGCTTGACTATTCTTCAAAAAAGTCTAGTTAGGTAGATAGCTTAAATTCGTAGTAAGTCGATGAGAGGAGAACGTCATAAAATCTGACGTTCTTATTTGCTTTTATAAGAAATCCATAAGTTTTTTCTTATTGAGCTGAATATGCTTAAATAATAGTAATGATATCGAAATGGGAGGATCACTAAATGAAAGCTGTTATACATAAGGGGAAAAAAGGACTTGAAGGTGTCCAAGTTGTTGACTTTGAGGAGGCTTCACCATCGTCATCCGAAGTAAAAGTTCGTCTCAAAACAGCAGGGTTGAATCATCGGGATTTATTTATTCCGTTGCGTCATGGAGAGGACGAGCCCGCCGTTATTCTTGGTTCAGATGGAGCGGGGATTATTGAGCAAATTGGTGAAGAAGTCACGAACGTAAGCGTTGGTGATGAAGTTATCATTATACCAAGCTTAGGTTGGGAGAAGAACAGTCCAGCACCACCGAAAGGCTTCGAAATTGTTGGGTTTCCTTATCATGGAACTTTTGCTGAAACGATCGTTATTCCTGCGGTTAATGCAGTAAGCAAGCCACGAGCATTAACCTGGGAGGAAGCAGGTGTTTTACCACTTGCTGCATTAACTGGATATCGTGCCTTGTTTACACGAGGAAACATTCAAGCTGGACAACATTTATTATTGCCAGGCATCGGAAGTGGTGTTGCGACATTCATCTTACAAATGGCGAAGGCAGTAGGGGCAAAAGTAACTGTCACATCACGAAGTGCAAATAAGCGTGAACGGGCACTGAAATTAGGCGCAGATGCTGCAATTGACTCGAATGCAGATTGGAACGAACAGATGAATGGTGAGAAAGTCGACATTGTCATTGATAGTGTTGGTCAAGCGACATTTGATAAATCGCTTCAACAATTGAAACTGGGCGGCACTATTGTCGTCTTCGGAGCATCAGCGGGAGATGAAATTAAACTTAATCTTCGTTCTTTCTTTTATGGTCAATATAATTTTTTAGGCTCGACAATGGGAAGCAATGAAGAATTTTACGACATGCTAGATTTTATCAAAAAACATGAAATTCATCCTGTTGTTGATGAAGTCTTTCCATTAACAGATGCACTCGCTGCTCTTCGTCACTTAGATAGTGCTGAACAATTTGGTAAAATTGCTTTAAAAATGGATTAAGCTCGTCAATTGGCGAGCTTGTTTTTAATAGTTTGTGGCACTTTACTCTAATTCCTTGGCTTATAAACAAGGTTGCTTTAAAACCATTCGCACAGATTTTAATAGGTGGCCATCGAAATCTTCATCGAATTCCTTTACTACTTTAAACCCTTTTGCTTCGTAAAATTTTCTTCCGATTTGATTGTCACTCTCAACTGTGACATAAATTTTGGTTATATGACCAACGCATGCAATTGCCTCATTTAAAAGCGCTGTTCCAATTTTTCTGCCTATATAATCTGGATCAAGATAAATGGCTGATAACTCAGCTATTCCGCATTCACGTCGGTGAGATAAATTAATAAATCCTATGATACTCTCATTATAAACGGCAACAAGGAATAAAGAGTGCCTCATTCTTTTTTCAAGCATACTAGGATGATAGGCACGCTCAAGATAATTTATTTGTACTTTCGAAGGAATGAGTTCTTTATACGCCATATGCCAGCTTTTTCTCGCAAGTAATTGTATGTTTCTAAAATCCTCTTGAACGATGGGGCGAATGCTCATTTTCATTCTTATCCCTCTTTTGAACTTGGTTTTTGAAAGCATACCGAATAAGCAAATTTACTCCCATAAAAGTTTTTTTCTCGAAAACCTACCGCATGTGCCAGCTCATGGACCATTTCTCGCTTCTGATATTGGGGGTCAAGCATCACTTCTGTTACACAGAGGATTCCACCTGGCTGTAAGCTATTAAAAACTTCATGCAAGGCTGCTTTTTTCTTCGGAATTTCACCTAATACATTGACTAAAACAGCACGTTCAACTTGAGTTTGTTCAAGTTCTCCCTCACCCATGCTTGCTTGGATAAAATCAATATTATGGAGGTCTTTTGCGATCGCTTTCTTTTTTGCTCGTTCCAACATCTTCTTTTGAATATCAACAGCAATGACTAAACCGTTATTACCAACCGCTTCAGATAGAGGGATTGTTACCCTACCAGGACCACAACCAATATCCATCACCTTCATCCCAGGACGGATATCGAGCTGGCGAACAATCGTTGAAGAACGGTTATTCTTTGTAAACGGATTTTCGATTTCGACAAGCCAACGAAGCCAAAAGGGACAAGGAATTGCTCGTGTTTGGGAGTTCCAAATAATTAGAATTATTGCGCCAACAATCAGTAGAATAGTTATAATGAGCATATTTTATTGCCCCCTTATTTACCCAATTATCTATTTATTCGTGTGAGCTTTTTCGCTTACTTTTTGTGTAAATAATACAGAACTTCTATCGTTAAAATAATGACGGTTAATCCTGTAGCTATGACGAAACTGCTTGTTTGCGGTAACCCGATGATTGTCCCAATAATATATAAAGCCCCGAGTCTAATAAGCAATAGGATACCGAAGTAAAAGGCATTATTTTTACCAACAATATACTTCACAATGATTTCTATCACACTGTCAATCGTAAAGTAATACATGAATAAAGAGATTGCGAATACAATCATTTTTCTACCGCTAATTTCTAAAGTAAAAAGTAGATTGACAGCATTTGTAGACCCGAGCAAAATAAAGATAAAGACTGCAATCACAGCAGTAGGGATTAATGCAAGTAGGAATACGACAAATAGCACGCCAAAAACATGTAACTTATTCTTGTCGGGTTGCGTTTTGTTATCATTATAAGCCATTTTAAAGATTAACAAAAAAGAAATCGTGAAAGCAACGAGTAATAAAATAGCAATTTCCATCGAGACCCTCCTATGAGATTGAGATCCCAAGTACTTTTAAAGTATACAATAATCCAAACCTAAAAATAAATGACAAAGAAGAAATTGATTCTGAAAATATGATAATATTAAAATGATTTTGTTTTTAGATAAAGGAGGGGCACCGATGTCATACGAATTTAAGCTACCGGACGTAGGGGAAGGCCTTCACGAAGCTGAAATCGTTAAGTGGTTTGTAGCTGAAGGTGATTACGTTGACGAAGATCAATTAATTGCAGAAATACAAACAGATAAAGCAGTTGTTGAAATGACAACACCAGTAGCGGGAAAAGTCCTATTACTTGCTGGTGAAGAAGGGCATGTCGTAGCGGTTGGAGAAACTTTAATTACAGTCGCTACAGAAGGAGAAGTTCCAAACAAGGCACGTGGAACTGCCGAACAACAAATTGAAAGTAGCGAAGGAAAAGTAGAAAACACGTTACAAAAAAAGCAGCCTCCGAGGCGTGTCATTGCTGCTCCCGTCGTTCGAAAACGCGCGCGTGAGCTAGGCATTGATATTACCGAAGTGACTGGCACGGAAAAAGGCGGACGAATTACGATGCAAGACATCGAGCAATTTGTTAACGAAAAAGAGAAAGCGCTTACTCCACAAGGGACAGGGCGAGCCGAGACGTATTCCCCTCGGGAAGATGAGCGAATTCCTGTCAAAGGCTTAAGAAAACGAATTGCGGAAAAAATGGTGCAAGCTAAGTTCACAGCACCTCACGTTTCAGGGTTAGATGAGTTTGATGTATCAAAGCTCGTTGTCCTTAGGAAACAGCTTCTTGAACAACTCGATCCAAGCGTGAAGCTTACTTATTTGCCGTTTTTTATTAAAGCGGTTACAAAAGCCTTACAAGAACATCCGTACTTCAATGCGTCACTTGATGAAGAGAGCAATGAAATTATATTAAAAAAACGTTATAACATTGGGATAGCAACAGCGACAAAAAGCGGTCTAGTCGTCCCCGTTATTAAACATGCTGATCAGAAATCGATTATCGACATTGCGAAAGAATTGGAAGAGTTAACAAAGAAAGCTCATGAACAGAAGCTTGCACTCTCTGATATGCAAGACGGTACGTTCACGATTACGAGCACAGGAATGGGTGGCGGTCTGTTCGCAACACCGATTATTAATTACCCGGAAGTGGCAATTTTCGGCGTCCATGCAATTAAAAAACGACCTGTCGTCGTTAAAGACGAAATTGTCATTCGTGACATGGTGGGTGTTTCGATCACTTTCGATCATCGTGTCATTGATGGAGAACCGTCAGGTCAATTTATGCAAGCGGTCGCAAGAATAATCGAAAATCCCGAATTACTCATGCTTGATGTGAAATAGAAAAACAAATAAAGGAGGTAGCAAAACATGTATGACGAAATGGACTTAAGACATGAATTTGTTCAATTTTTAAATGAAAACGGTAAATTAAAAGAAACGGCTAATCTCCCTAATTTAGCAGACGATCAGCTTATTGATATGTATGAATGGATGGTTAAAATGCGTCTCTTCGACGAAAAAATGTTGCGAATGCAAAGGCAAGGACGGATTGGCACGTATGCGCCATTTAGTGGACAAGAAGCAGCCCAAATCGGAAGTGCCTATGCGTTAAGAGAGAAGGATTGGATTTTCCCAAGCTATCGTGAGATGGCAGCTAGCATCGTGCATGGGTATCCGATGGAGCAAGCGATTTTATATATGAAGGGTCATTTGCAAGGGGGACACACACCAGAAGGGTTAAATATTTTTCCAGTGCAAATCATTATTGCAGCACAGATTCTCCACGCCGCTGGCTGTGCAATGGCAACAAAATTAAAAGGGGAAGATGACGTATCTGTTGCCTATTTTGGTGATGGGGCAACGTCGCAAGGAGATTTTCATGAAGCTTTAAATATTGCAGCGGTTAATAAAGCTCCGGCAATTTTCTTTTGTCAAAACAACCATTGGGCAATTAGTGTACCGCTCCATATGCAAACTGCAAGCCAAACAATTGCACAAAAAGCTGTCGCTTACGGGATGAAAGGTGTACAAGTCGATGGGAATGATGTGCTTGCGGTGTACAAAGTGATGGAAGAAGCTCTCGTTCGAGCTAGAAATGGGGAAGGACCGACACTAATTGAAGCTGTCACATACCGTCAAGGTCCCCATACGACGGCAGACGATCCAACGAAATATCGAGACAAAAAAGAAGTTCAGGATTGGATTGAAAACAATGATCCACTTTCACGCTTTTTTGTCTATTTAGAAGAAAAAGGACTCATGACAGAAGCGCGTCATGAAGAACTTAAAGAACAATTTAATACCGAAATTGAAGAAGCAGTTTCACATGCAGAGGCATTCGAGCCATCTACTACGGATCAAGCATTTGATTACGTATATGATACACCACACAAATTACTTGCGAGACAAAAACAAGAAGTTCAACGTTTGCTGGCTGCAAAAGGGGGAAATTGACGTGGCACAATTGACGATGGTTGAAGCGATAACAGAAGCGATGAGGATTGAAATGGAACACGATGAGCGCATCATTGTTCTAGGTGAAGACGTTGGGAAAAATGGTGGGGTGTTTCGAGCGACCGATGGTTTGCATGCTCAATTTGGAGAAAATCGGGTGATGGACACCCCGCTTGCCGAATCAGCTATTGTTGGTACGTCTGTTGGGATGGCGGTAAATGGTCTTCGTCCTGTCGCTGAAATTCAATTTCTTGGCTTTGTGTATGAAACGATGGATCAAATTGCAGCGCAAGCAGCTCGACTCCGATTTCGTTCAGCGGGAAGATTTACAGCGCCAATCGTCATTAGGAGTCCATATGGCGGCGGTGTGAAAACACCCGAGCTTCATTCTGATAGTTTAGAAGCATTGTTCGTCCACCAGCCAGGCTTAAAAGTCGTCATGCCATCGAACCCGTATGATGCAAAAGGTTTGCTCATTTCGGCGATGCGTGATGAAAACCCTGTACTATTTTTAGAGCCGATGAAGCTTTATCGGGCTTTTAAAATGGAAGTTCCTGAGGAAGCGTATGAGCTTCCGATTGGCAAGGCAAATGTAATAAAAGAAGGGGTAGATGTTACGATTGTTGCTTGGGGACCGCCCGTTATACTCGCTCAACAAGTTGCAGAACAAATGGAGAAAAAAGGGGTTTCTATTGAAGTGATTGATTTACGCACTGTTCATCCAATTGACATTGATACGATCGTCGCCTCGGTTGAAAAAACAAGTCGTTTAATCATCGTTCATGAAGCAGTGAAGAGCGCTGGCGTCGGTGGGGAAGTTTCTGCTCTCGTTAATGAGTACGCTCTTTTTTCATTAGCAGCACCAATTGTACGTGTGACAGGCTATGACACACCATATCCTGTTCCAGCAATTGAAGATGATTGGTTACCGACAGCTCCAAGACTCCTCGAAGCAATTGAACACGTTATGCAATTTTAAAAAAGGAGTATTTCCATGATAGTTAACGATTTAAATGCACTTATAAAAGACGACAAGCGAGTGACGGCGAATGAGACGATCCTCGAGCAGCATAGTAAAGGACTAACTTATTACACACCAGCTATGCCTGAAGTTGTCGTCTATCCAAAAACGAACAAAGAAGTAAGTGAAGTTTTACAATACTCAAACAAAAACAGCATTTCCCTCGTTCCTTTTGGGGTCGGTAGTAGTTTAGAGGGGCAAATTATTCCTGTCCAAGGTGGCATAAGCTTAGATTTCACACTTATGAACAGGATTGTGTCCATTGAACCTGAAAACTTTCTAGCTGTTGTCCAGCCTGGTGTTACTCGAGAACAATTGAATAAAGAATTGAAAAAACATGGACTTATCTTTCCCGTTGACCCAGGAGCTGATGCGACAATTGGGGGGATGACGGCAACTAATGCAAGTGGGACAAATGCTGTTCGCTACGGTGTGATGAGGGATTACGTTCTTGGCCTTGAAGTCGTGCAAGCAAATGGTAAAACGGTAAAAACGGGTGGAAAAGTAGTCAAATCTTCGGCGGGCTATGGATTAACTGGTCTATTCGTAGGATCAGAAGGAACGCTTGGAGTGTTTACCGAAATTACGGTTAAATTAGTCGGTATCCCCGAAACTGATATAGCAGTAAAAGCAACATTTACTTCAATTGAGGAGGCTGGTCAAGCAGCTGTTGATTTGCTGAAGGCAGGGATCCCAATAGGCAAGCTTGAACTCGTCGATGAACCGACCATTTCAGCCATTAATCAATATAAAAAAACTAATTATCCAGTTGCACCGACATTATTTCTAGAATGTAGTGGAAGCCATGCTACAGTGAGCGAAGGAATCGAGATTGCCAGAAGCTTACTTGAAAGGGATACATGTTTGACCTTCCAAATCGAGACCGATTCGCTAAAGAAAGCAAAGCTTTGGGAGGCACGACACCACGTTGCATTCGCTATTATTGCCCAGCATCCAGGGAAAGGAATGATGTCAGCTGATGTTTGTGTTCCGATCTCGGAA
>DKGN01000089.1 GCA_002453275.1 Caryophanales bacterium UBA6769 | reverse complement strand
TCACGCTTACCTTTACTTTTAAACTAACGCGCAGTTTATACATATACCGCAGCATAAGTAGAGTTATTTTAATCTAGTTTACCAAAGTTAAGCCGATAATCATGAATTTCTCATCAATTTCTAATCTTCCTCATCCTCTATTCTCAGATTCGAAGGATATAGTGTAAGTAACGAATTAAGGAGGGAACAAAATGAAAAACAAATTATTTATGATTGGCTCAATTGTAGCGGTTGGGTTAATTGCAACAGCAGGGTACAGTGCGTCAGCAACGTATGAGAAAGCGAATCTTGAAGCAGAGGACGCAGTCAAAATTGTTGAGGAAACGTACGCAGGTGATATTGTCGATGTTGACTTTGATCATGATGACGGAAAGCCAAAGTATGAAGTCGAATATACGAAAGATAATAAGCGCTACGAAGTCGACATTGATGCAACAGACGGAAAAGTCATCAAAAATGAAAGAGACGATCATGACCGTCATGAAAGTAAGGGAAAAGACGTTCAGAAAGCAAATAAGAAAAATGATTTCATTACCGCTCAAGAAGCAATTGATATTGCCCTTCAAAAGAAGTCAGGTTTTGTAAAAGAGGTTGAATTCGATCACGATGATGGTCGATATGAATATGAAGTGGAAATCCAAACAAAGCAAGGCGAATATGAAATTGAAATTGACGCCGTCACTGGAGAAGTGCTCAAAGTCGAACTCGATGATTAAATAAAAAAAGGTTGCATCCAAATCCGGATGCAACCCTTTTTATTTCACACGTTCAAGTGTCGCAATAATATCTTGATATACAAATTCAGAGAGTTGTTCATTATTTACAAACATGTCGTTTAACTCTCCATATGTTTGCTTTTGCATTTCCTCGAATTGAGCGTCTTCTTTTGGTGGAAGTTTAGCACGCTTTTCGTCAACTAACTGTTGAATTTGCGGCGCTCTTGGACCCCAAACGGCCTGCTCGTTTCCTTCCGCGTCAATGAAGATGAAAATCGGAATTGCTCTAGCTGTTCCATTTGTTAAATATTGATCCATCAATTCCAAATTATCATCGCGTAACAACATGCGCACTTCATATTTTGTCTGTTCGCAAATTTTCAATAAAATCGGTACGTTAAGCATGGCGTCGCCACACCAGTCTTCAGTGAGCACGATCACCTGAAAGTTCTTTTCTGCTAAATCTTCTAATCGCTCTTCGTCTTCTTCTCGAATGTGAAAGCGGTCATAAACCGTTTGCAATTCGTCTTTATTCGTTCGCATTGCATCAATATAGTCTTGTGACGACATTCCTTTTTCAAACCATTGTGCTAAAGTAGTCATACTTACTTGCTCCTTTCGAAAAGAGGCAGATTCTACAATGAGAATCTGCCCTCGTTAATTATCGTTTTTCAATTTCTTCTCTTAATAGCTTATTGATCATTTGTGGGTTCGCTTTTCCTTTTGTCACTTTCATCGCTTGCCCGACTAAAAATCCAAGCGCACGATCTTTGCCATCTTTAATGTCTTGGATCGATTGTGGATTGTTATCAAGGATCTCATTAACGAGAGTAGCTAGCTCGCCTTCATCAGAGATTTGCATTAACCCTTTTTCTTTTACGATTGCTTCTGGATCGCCGCCTTTTTCAATTAAATCTTTGAAAATATTTTTGGCGATTTTTGAAGAAATTGTTCCATTCTCGATAAGTTTAATCATACTTGCTAATGACTCAGGTGTCATCGCAATATCTGTAATTTCTTTTTGTTCCGCATTCAAGTACGCTGAAACGTCCCCCATCATCCAATTGGATGCGAGTTTCGAATCGGCTCCAGCCGCTATCACTTCTTCGAAGTAATCGGACAGCTCTTTTAATTGAGTAAGCACCATCGCGTCATATGCTGGCAAATCAAGATCTTCGATATAGCGAATGCGACGGGCATCAGGAAGTTCAGGAATGTCCTCACGTACTCTATTTTTCCATTCATCCGCTATTTCAATTTCAACAAGGTCAGGCTCAGGAAAATAACGATAGTCATCTGCCGCTTCTTTAATTCTCATAAGAATCGTCTTTTTCGCAGCTTCGTCGTAACGGCGTGTTTCTTGCTCAATCACGCCACCGTCGCGAAGCACTTCGGCTTGACGTACTTCTTCATAAGCGATTCCACTTCTGACATGTGCAAAAGAGTTCAAGTTCTTTAACTCTGTTTTCGTACCAAATTCCTTTTGTCCAACTGGGCGAAGCGATATATTTGCATCACAACGAAGTGAACCTTCTTCCATACGAACATCGGATACACCAGTATATTGAATAATCGCTTTTAGTTTTTCAAGATAAGCGTACGCTTCTTCTGGTGTACGAATATCTGGTTCCGAGACGATTTCGATTAATGGTGTGCCTTGACGGTTAAAGTCGACGAGTGAATAGTCAGCACCGTCTGCGTGTGTCAGCTTTCCAGCATCTTCTTCTAAATGAATGCGCGTAATGCCAATTTTTTTCTTTTCACCATCAACTTCAATTTCGATCCAACCATGCTCGCCAATCGGCTTCACATCTTGGGTAATTTGGTAGGCTTTCGGGTTGTCCGGATAGTAATAATTTTTCCGGTCAAATGTCATCGTTTCGGCTATTTCACAATTTAATGCCATTGCTGCTTTCATCGCAAATTCAACTGCAGCTTCGTTCAACGTTGGTAACGTACCCGGATGTCCGAGGCAAATTGGGCAAACATTCGTATTCGGTGGTGCTCCAAATTCAGTCGAACATCCACAAAAGATTTTCGAGTTTGTTTTTAATTCAACGTGTACTTCAAGTCCAATTATCGTTTCGAAATTCATTGTCTCACCCTCCTCACAGCTCCGGTCTCGCTTTATGAAACTCTGTTGCTTGTTCAAAAGCATGTGCAACACGGTAAATCGTTTGTTCAGCAAACGGCTTTCCGATGATTTGTAATCCGATCGGTAGACCGTCTGAAAAACCACACGGTACAGAAATTGCTGGGTTTCCTGCTAAGTTAACCGGGCTCGTTAGCATATCAGCGGTGTACATTTTTAATGGGTCATCATTTGCTTCTCCAAGCTTATATGCTACCGACGGTGCTGTCGGTCCAATAATGACATCATACTTTTCGAACACTGAATCAAAGTCTTGACGAATGAGCGTTCTCGCTTGCTGGGCTTTTATGAAATAATCATCATAATGACCCGAGCTTAAAGCAAAAGTCCCAAACATCATACGGCGTTTCACTTCAGCACCGAAGCCTTCACTTCTTGAATGTAAATAAAGATCGAGCAAGTCGTCAGCATTGTCTGTTCGATAGCCATAACGAACGCCATCGAAGCGTGCAAGACCTGTAGATGCTTCTGCTGAGGAAATCACATAGTAACTCGCTCCTGCATATTTGGAATGTGGAAGCGATACTTCCTCCCAAACGGCACCCATTTTTTCAAGTGTAGCAAGTGCTTCTTGAATGCTTGCTTTAACATTTTCGTCTACACCTTCAGATAAGTATTCCTTTGGAACACCAATTTTTAGGCCCTTCACATCTCCTGTTAAGCCTTCGAGATAGTTGGATACATCAGCTGTAACCGTTGTGGAGTCAAGCTTATCCTCTCCGACGATGGCTTGAAGCAAATATGCGTTGTCTTCTACTGTTCTTGTCATCGGTCCAATTTGATCGAGTGATGAGGCAAAGGCGACGAGGCCAAATCGTGAAACGAGACCATACGTTGGCTTTAATCCGACAATCCCACAAAAAGCGGCTGGTTGACGAATCGAGCCACCTGTGTCAGAACCCAGTGCAAACTGAACTTGTCCGGATGCAACTGCTGCAGCTGAACCGCCACTTGAACCTCCTGGGACGTAGTCAAGGTTCCACGGAT